>JAQSYT010000188.1 GCA_029256065.1 Paenibacillaceae bacterium | reverse complement strand
GGTGATGAAAAATCGGGGGAATCATCATAAAAAGTGCCTACCGGATTTACCGCATCCGGTATACACTGGCGGAACAACGGCCGGTCCGCAAGGAACCAAGGAACCGGGAGGAATTGAAGGAAGGATGAATCTACCGGATATGATGAACAAATCGGCAAATGCGTCACATCTGCAAGCTTTGGTGAAACAGGCCCGCAGCCTGCTGGAGGCAGAGGGGCGTTATTATACAGATGGGGCTAAGGCGGGGTTATGGGATATGGTCGGTCAAGCGGAAGCGGCACTGGCCGGAAGAGGAGAGCCGCCCTTTATCCGCAACCGGGAGTTTTACCGTCCACGGGAGGAAGAGAATGTACTCTTCGCCGCGGAGCGGTTCACTATGGTTCCACCTTTCCTGGAGAAGGGCATGGTGTATTCCCGCTACGGGCTGGAGCAGGCTCTGGTATGGTTTGAAGCCCAGGATGTGCGCACAGGCGGGATAGATAAGCTCAGGGAGAAGGGGGCATTGGCTCTGGATAAAGCCCGGGAGCTGCTTGAAGCAGCCAGACCGGGCCGGGAAGCAGGATGCTACAACGACACAGCGATCCGCGGGCTGAGGGCAGCCCGGCAGGGACTGGAAGAAGCACTTTCGGAAGGTAACCACAGTGCTGAACATGGGGAAAGACTGGCGGCTGCAGTAGTTGCCTGCTTCAACGCTCTCCGGGAGCTGCGCCACTCCAGGGTGCTCCGTACAGATGTAGATCCGCATGCCTCTCTCTATCTGACCAGAGAGGGATTGGAGCAGGTGAAAGCCACTATTGCCTCAGACTCGCTGGTTAGAGAGCAGTACGAAAAAATCACCCGGATTGCGTCCCACTACAGCGTGGAAGAAATTCAGAGGGCGGTAAGCCTGCTATTGAACAGCAAGCATGACTATGAGGTGCTGAACCGGCATTTCTATTTGTGGAGCTCTACGGATAAGATAGTCAACTTCAAGGCGCCGGAAAATGCGGCCTCGGTTTTGATTTCCTTCGTGCTGCCGCAGGAGGAGAATGAGCGGGACGGGTTAGGCCATGTCTGGATCGACAATCTGGAGATTCTGTCCGCCAGCGGAGGGAGTCTGCATATCCCTAACGGCGGCTTTGACGAAGGCTCTGCTGAGGGCCCTGCCGTTTGGCGGCCAGAAGCGCGCAAGGGCAGCCCAGTCCTGAAGTGGGAGGACCAATATCCCTTCTGCGGCGGAGGAGACCGGCGTCAGCTGGAAACGGCCAATCCTTCGTCCCAGGTCAATACGCAGTATAAGGAGGGGGAAGCCAAACATTCCTTGTACATTTGCAACCCGACAAGCGGGGATGAAGGGGCATGGACTTGTACGCAAGCGGTTCCTGTAAGCGGAGGCGGAGCGTATACCCTGACCTTCCAGGCCAAGCTGGACGGGAAGCTGAAGACGGGACTGAAGGCCATTTTGAGCTTCTTGGATGAAGCAGGCCAGACGGCCGGCAGCTTCGAATATGCCTTTAACCGCAAGTCCTCCATACCCGGAGGCCGGTTTCTTCTGCCCATGCAATGCGACGCTATCCAATATGCCATGACCGGCGATTATACATATGCCCGGAAGGTGAAGGACCAGCTTCTGTTTATGTTCAATGACTTCTGCCAGGGAGCAGAGCATTGGCTTGTCACCAATCTGCGTCCGGAGGGCAATGACAGCTATGGGGCTGTCCAGGGAGGAAGGCTGCTTTCCGCGGCGGCAGTGAGTTACTCTCTTATCCGCGAATCGGAGGTGTTCTCCCGGGAGGAGAAGGAGCGCTTCTACCGCATGACGGAATACCTGCTCCGTTACATGCTGGACCTGCGCGACCGGACTGAGTGGACGCCGTATGAAGCCCAGGAGGACTGCAGCAACTGGCAGACGGACATGTGTGCCGGCACAGGCTTAATAATGATGGCACTAACGGATTTTCCCAACCGGCATACCTGGCTGAACAATGCCCATTCTATTCTGAAGGCGCAGCTGGAGCTGAATGTGAATTCGGATTCCTCCTGGCCGGAATCCATCCGGTACCATCATGCAGCGCTTGAACGCTTCGCAGGTTATGCCAAGGCGGCGGATCATGTGTTAGGGGAAAATTGGTTTGCCGGCACTCCGCTATTGCGGATGTTCGGCTACAGCGCTTCCGTGCAGACACCGGGGTATGTTTATTTTGACGGACGGATCGGAACACCGCCATTCGGCGATCATGCGTTGGGAGGGGGCGGAGAGTTCGGATTTTTCGCAACTTACCTGGCGGATGTGGCCAAGCTCGACGGAAAGCTGGCAGATCTCATGTATCATACCTGGTCGTCGGCGGGCAAACCCTTTAAGCGGTTATGGGGGGAAAGCGTCGTTCTGGAGAATATTCTGGGACAGGGGGATACCTACCTCCCCACCGGGCCATTGACTCTTGGCTCCACAGTGGAATTTCCTGATGCGGGCATCCATGTGTTCCGGAAGGGCTTCGGCAGCGGCAGGGAAAGCTACATGGCAGTCATGTCCAGCCCCAAAAAGGTGGCACACGGACACTTGGATCAGGGCTCATTCATCCTGTACAAAAATTCCGTTCCCCTCGTCATGGATTCCGGAATTGAAGGCTACTTTGACAGCAGCACCCAATGGCATATCTCCTCCTACTCCCATGCCTGCCTGCAATTCGCAACCAAACAGACGGATATTCCGATTCAAAAGGGCGGCGCCATCAATCTCACGGCAGGCACCTACAGCCTGGAACGGGGCTGGGCCGATGTGCCCCAGTCCAGCAGAGTATTGAAAACCGTGCTAGGCGGAGCAGCGGAGAGCATCACCATCGAAATTGCCAATCCGGAAGGAGAAGGGCGGCATATCCGGCATATTCTCTGGCTGAAGGAGCCGGATTTGTATATTATCCGGGATACGGTGAAGGACTTCTCCGGACGTGTGCTGTTCAGCCTTCCAGTTGCCTCCAGGAATTCCGTTGTAACGGACAGCAGGGTTTATTCGGAGGGAGCGTACGGTGTAGATCTGGAGACAGTGTTTCTGACTCCGTTGGAATCCATCCGGCTGGAGCAGGGGCGTTCCACCCCCTTCTTCGGCAGCAGGGATGACCGGGTGTCCATGATGGATTATGTCCGGGCAGTGGCGGATGGGAAGACAGGGTTCCTGACTGTGCTGTATCCCAAAGAAAAGCGGGCACGGGGACTGACGGTTGAATCGGGAGCAGGTGAAACGGTAGTCCTCCGCACAGAGGCCCACATAGTGGAAGTCAGCGTTCAACCCCATTCTTATGGTGTAACCGTGCTTTGCAGGGAGCAATTGTAGCCGCCAGGTGCACAAGGAAAGCAACGATACAGGCATGGAGCCGGCTGCTTCATGCCTGCTTTTTGTCGAATTCCTTAAAAAACCGCACCTGAAGCATAAAAAACCGCATACCAAAGCCGGTCCGGGTTTTTTTATAATGAAAGTTACCCTATGGCTTTTGGCGCGGGGAACACATCTTTAGCATGATGGAGGAGCCGATGAAAGCCATCAAGACTTTTTTAATGGAGAAAAAACTGTTGATCCGCCTGATTCTGTCCTATCTAGCCGTAGGGCTGCTGGTAATCGGGGGCCTTACGCTGATTATTACCTCCAAAGTATCGGAGAGTCTGAAGGTGGAGCTGACAGCCTCTACGGACAGGGCTATCGAACAGTCCTACAACACGGCAGACATTCTGTTGAGCTTTACTTACCGGCATTTTGCCAATGCTTATTCCTCCGCGGATATCCAGGCGGGCTTCTACAGCAGTGCCTTCGATACGGCGCTTATGGGCCGGATTGGGGCCAAGCTGTCCGACCTGGCGGTCACTAATCCTATGGTCCATTCCGTGTACGTGGTCAATCCTAATCAGCGGCTGGTCTTTTCATCTCTGACCACGGTCAGGACCTTCGATGAATTCTATGACAAACAAATGCTCCAGCTCCTGGCTAATCCCCAGGAATATAAAGGAAGCATCTTCGTGCCCCGAAAAACCGAGTTTGTGTATGATACCAAGGTATTCTCCGGAAATTTGATCTCCGTGGCATACATGAGCATGAAGGATGACCGTGAGATCAGCGGGGCAATGGTGCTGAATCTGGATCAGCAGATTCTTCAGAATTTGGTGATGAACGGAGAGGAGCGCGGGACCAAATCCTATCAGTCCATGATTTTGAACCGCCAGGGAACGGTTATCTCCCATACGGACAACAGCCTGATGTTTGCCGATATGTCGGACAACGGCGCGATCAAGAGCATTCTTGCCTCCTCCAATGACAGGGGAAGCATCGAAACAGTCTATCAGGGGGAAAAGCACCGATATTCCTATCTGAAATCGGACAGCCTGGGCTGGGTGTTCGTAGGTGATGTCAATTACGGTACTCTCCTGCAAAAGGTAAATGATATGAAGCGGTTTATCCTGACGGCAACGGCGGTGATGCTGGCGCTGATTGTGCTGTTCGGGGTGTTTTTCATCCGTATGATCTATAGTCCCATCCACCGGCTTGTCCAGAACGTGACCAGAGCAGAACTGGATGGACTGGCACCACGGAGCGGAAGTGAATACGATCTTCTGTCCGGCACCTTCCGCTATCTGGAGCGGAGAGTGCAGGATCTGCAAAGCAGCATGGCCGGTTACCAGTATACAGACCGGAGGGAAGCCTTACGGCAGCTGACTCTTGGCGGCTGGAATGAATCGGAGCTGACCCGCAAGCTGGCCAGGGCCGGAATTGTGTTCCGGGAGCCGGGCTTTCAGGTGGCGCTTCTGCGGCTGGATTCCTACGACGAGTGGGCAGGGCCATACAGCTCTAACGATATTTCTCTGCTCAAATACGCCATCACCAACATTGCCGAAGAGCTGGGCGCCAAAAAATTCCCCACCTTCAGCTTTGACGGCGGGGAGGACAGCGTAGTGGTAGTCTTCAATAAGCCGGAGGGTGGGGAGCCGGAGCTGCTCCATATTCTGCGGGATATCCAGGAGAATGCGGAGCATTACTTGAAGCTCTCCCTGTCGGTATCCATGGGCAGCTACGCCAAGGGCTTCCAGGAGGTGCCCGCCTCCTGGCAGACGGCCTTAAACGGCTCCCGCTACCGGCTTGCCCTGGGACCCCGCAGCCTGATCCCGGCGGATATGGAGGAAAGCCGGGAATCCGTTCCGGACAGCACCTTCTCCGCTTTGGAGAAGCAGGTGACCGACAGCATGAAGCTGGGTGATCTGCCCCGGACCTTGGCGGCATTGGAGGAATATATGGCGGTGCTGAGCAGGATTTCCTACGATGAGATGATGCTGCTTCTGACCCAGCTGCTGTTTGCCGTTACCCGGTCGGCCAAGGCTATGGCCGCTGCCACGGATGGCGGAGGCTTCCGCCCGGATATCGGGGCGTTGGGGCAGCAGCTGTACAAATTCGAAACATTGGACCAAATCCGCGGCTGGCTGGCTGCCCAATGCGAATCCGCTATGAACGCAAGAGACAAACAATCCTCTCAGAAGAACTGGATGATCGTGGAAAAGCTGAAGGAGCGCATTCACAGCCAGTATGCGGACAGCAATCTGACGGTGGACGCTCTGGCGGAATTTGGGGGGTTGTCCGTCAATTATATGCGGAAGGTATTCAAGGATATTGAAGGGGTATCCATTAACCAATATCTCAGCGAATACCGGTTCGAGAAGGCCAAGTCCCTGCTTCTGGACACGGATTTGCCCGCCAACCGGATCGGTGAGATGGTGGGCTTCGAAAACACCAAGTATTTCTATTTTTCCTTCAAAAAATACAGCGGCAAAACGCCGGATCACTTCCGCAAAAGCAGCGCGGAATGAGCCGGATAGAAGCCTTGAGCGGAGACTTTCCCCCTGCAGATACAGGCGGGAGGGTCTCTTTTTTCCAGGAGTTATGCGATTTTTTGCGAAAAACGGCCGGATTGTTATTTATTGAACCCTCCAGGGGGCCGGAGAATGGGATTTTTGCAAGGATTTTGGGCTACCCCGGCAAGCTTGGGCTCCGGTATAGTAGGACCACAGGAACGGATAGAGACAATCCCTTAAAGGAGGATAAGAATGAGTGAAACCGCTGTAACCGCACTTGAGCGGGTATCTCCGCCCCAAATAAAGAAACGGAGAGGACTCGCCGCTTTTTTCTATGAAATCGTCAAAAACAAGTTTTTGTATTTCCTGGCTCTGCCGGGTATGATTTGGTTCTTTGTTTTTGCCTACCTGCCCATGGGCGGCATCGTCATTGCCTTCCAGGACTTTAAGGCCATGAAGGGCATTACCGGCAGCAAGTTCGTTGGATTAAAGAACTTCCAATTCTTCTTCCAATCGGGTGACTGGATGATGATTGTGGGTAACACCGTATTTTTGAACGTGCTGTTTATTGCCTTTAATACCTTTACTGCTGTTTGTATTGCCATCATGGTAACCGAGCTCGGCGGCAAATGGTTCAAGAAAATCACCCAATCGGTGATGATTTTCCCCCACTTCCTTTCGTGGACAGTGGTAGCCATGTTTATTACCGCCTTTGTAGCCACCGACGGGGGCTTTATCAACCAGATTCTGGCCATGTTCGGCATCGGTCCCGTCCAGTTCCTGGCATCGCCGCAATATTGGCCGGCCATACTGGTGCTCCTGAAGGTGTGGCATGGGGCAGGCTTTGGCTCCATTGTATACATGGCGACGATTTCCGGCATCAACCCGGATATCTATGAATCCGCCTCGATTGACGGCGCTACCCGCTTACAGAAAATCCGCTTCATTACACTTCCGTTATTGAAGCCAACGATTATCCTGCTTCTGATCCTGGCGGTAGGCGGTATTTTCAACGGAGACTTCGGCATGATCTATGCGATTATCGGCCGCAACCCTCCTCTTTATCCGACTACAGACGTTATCGATACGTATCTGTTCCGGGCCATGATGGATCTGGGGGACATGAGCATGTCCGCGGCCATCGGCTTCATGCAATCTGTTGTAGGCTTCACCCTGGTTGTAACCGTGAATTTTATTGCCAAGAAGGTTGCTCCGGAATCCGCCATCTTCTAGAGAAAGGAACATTGCCATGATTAAGGAAAGCTTGTCGGACCGTTTGCTGAAAGGCCTATTCTATATCCTGCTTTCGATATTTGCGGTGTACTGCATCCTGCCCTTCTGGTCGGTTGTCGCCAGCTCGTTCACCAGCGAGGCGTCGATTCTCAAGAACGGCTACATGTTCTGGCCCTCCGACTTCAGCCTGGAGGCCTATAAGCTCATCTTCGAGGACAATACCATTTACCGGGCATATGGGGTGACCACCTTCATTACTGTGGCCGGTACAGCGATGTCCATGGTGCTGACCAGTGCTCTGGCGTATGCCTTGTCCGTAAAAACCATGAAATACCGGAACAAAATCGCCTTTTACGTTTATTTTACCATGCTGTTCCATGGAGGCCTGGTGGCTTCGTACCTGCTGATTTCCAAGTACCTGGATATGAAGGACACCATCTGGGTGCTGATCATTCCCAGCATGCTGAGTGCTTGGAACATGTTCCTGCTGCGGAACTTCTTCGCTTCCATCGACGAATCTCTTGCCGAGTCGGCCAAAATTGACGGGGCCAACGATGCCTATATTCTGTTCCGGATTATCCTGCCGATCTCGCTGCCGGCTATGGCCACCATCGGCCTGTTCTATGCATTGAGCTACTGGAACAAGTGGTTTGACGCCATGCTGTACATCAACGACAAAAACCTGTACCCGCTGCAATATCTGATCCAGCGGATCATGACCAATCTGGATTACATCAACTCCATCTCGGCGGATGTCAACATCCCCAACTTCATTCCGCCGGCCATGACCGTACGGCTGGCCACAACCGTCGTCACCATCGGGCCTATCGTATTTTTATATCCGTTCCTGCAGAAGTATTTCGTCAAAGGCTTGATGGTAGGCGCTGTGAAGGGCTGATACCGCAATTATGCGGATTAGTATATACAAGCTTAAATGAAAAGGGAGGATCACCATGATCGTAAAACGTATGGCCACTGCACTTTTGTCCGTTGCCCTGCTGGGTACAGCAGCCGCTTGCGGAGACAGCAGCAAGGACGCCGCAAGCAGCCCCGGTGCTTCAGGCAGCACAGCCGCTTCCACACCGCCCGCGGTTACACTGAAGGGAATGCTGTTCGGCGACGCCCCCAAGGACATGGCCGCTGTTCTGGCTGAATTCGAAACCCGCACCAAGGATACGCTGAACACCAAGCTGGATATTCAATGGAACCCCATCAATGACCATAAGCAAAAGGTCAAGCTGATGATGGCTGCGGGAGAATCGGCGGACTTCGTGTTCGATGCCGAATTTGCCAACCTGAAGGAGCTGGTTCCTCAGGGAGCATACGCCCAACTGGACAAATATTTCAACAATGACGCATACCCGGGATTGAAAAAAGCTTTTGCGCCGGAATTTGTGGAGGCCAACAAGCGGTATGACAACCACTTGTACACCATTCCGTTCACCCAATATTTTTACGACATTGACGTCATTTATATCCGCAAGGACCTGCGGGAGAAGTTTGGTCTGGCACCGGTCAAGAGCTACGAGGATCTGCAAAAATATTATGACACCGTGTTGGAAAAAGAAAAGGGAATGACTCCGCTTACGTTGGGCGGCTCCCGGGGCTTCTACAAAATTTTCGGCGGCATGAACCCGGAAAATAACACCGTACGCCCTGTGGGTATTGCCGGCGTGAACTTCTTCGTCCATTTGTCCGACGATCTGAAAACCGTCAAGGATGTAGTAGCCTTCGGCGATGCGGATTCGGAGTATGGCAAGCTGCCCGCCCCTTATAACACGCTGAAAACCGCACACCCTGACCACGATAAGTATGCTGAATGGAGCAAGTATCTGGAGAAGGACGTGCTGAGCCAGAAGGATGCCAAGGCGTACTTTATGTCCGGCAAGGCTGCTTCCTATGAGGGCACCATCTCCAGCTTTGCGGCTGACCGTAAGAAGCTGAAGGACACCAATTCTGCGGCTGAGCTGGAATTCTTCGTGTACAATGCCAATGTCCGCGACATGAAAACCAAGGCCATCAGCACCAACTACAAATCCAATAACAGCGTGGCCATTCCTGCCAACTCCAAGAATATCGACCGCACTATGAAGTTCTTCGATTGGCTGTTCAGTCAGCGTGCTAACCACGATCTGTTCGAATATGGCATCGAAGGCAAGCACTGGACGGCAGTCGGCGACAACCAGGTGAAGCTGCTGGACGAATCCAAGAACTACACCTTCCCCGGCTATGAGCTGACCTGGAATCCCAACATGATCCGCATCAACGAAGCGTTGGACGACTCCACCAAGAAGTATCTGGAATATTCGGCTAAGGCGGATACCTATTATTCCCCGCCCCTTGCCAAGTTTACCTTCGATAATACCAACGTGAAATCCGAGTTCGCCAACATCAACTCCAAGTTCACACCGTTCCTGCAAATGCTGAAGGTGGGACAATATAAGGACTGGACCTCGGACGCGGTGAAAATGAACGGCGAATTGAAAGCGCTTGGACTGGAAAAGGTCCGTGCCGAGCTGAAAAAACAAGTACAAGAATATTTGGACAAGGGCGGCAACTAATCCCTTGGCAAGGACCGGCGGCGGGAGCTTCACTCCTTACGCCGGTTTTTTTTCGACATTTGCACATCCGCCGGGCTGAAGCAGTGAAACCCGCTTGCAAAACCGGCTGCCCAAACGGACCGAGGATCCGTTATATCGCGGAAAAACGATGTTTGTCCAGCTGAGCGGACCCAGGATCCGTTATATCGCGGAAAAACGATGTTTGTCCAACTGAGCGGACCCAGGATCCGTTATATCGCAGAAAAACGATGTTTGTCCAGCTGAGCGGACTGAGGATTCGTTATGAGCTGGGAAAGAGCCGATTTGAACGGGCTGGGAAGGAAATAACATACCGTGTGTCCGCGAAATCAACAGAAGTGCATATTTGGGGGAAATAACGGATCCTCAGTCCGGATAAGCCCTCGGCCCTGGGAGAAATAGCACTTGTCCAATAAAACGCCCCCTCCGGCAGCGTTGACGGTTTAGAACCGTTTCCCGCTTGCAGGAGGGGGCGTTTG
>JAQSYT010000187.1 GCA_029256065.1 Paenibacillaceae bacterium | reverse complement strand
AGGATTTGTCTGTTGAGCGGCTCGGCGAGCTGTTCGCCATCAGCACCTCCCACCTACGGAAGATTTACAAGGATGAAACCGGTATGACCATTAAGGAAATGGTATCGGAGCTGCGGATTGGATCTGCCAAGGAGCTGCTGGGCAACCCGCGGCTGAAAATCCAGGAGATTGCCGATCAAGTCGGGTATTTGACGGTGCAGGCCTTTACCAAGGCGTTCAAGATGGAGACGGGTAAAACACCGGGGGAGTATAGAGCGGAATTACTGCGGTCAAACGGGTAAGCCGGAGTATGGCATGAGGGGGAGGTTCTCCCCGGTTGTGCCGGCACCGTCATCTATCAGAGCGGCAATGGGCCAGTTCAAGCTTAATTTGCAGCCTCCGGACCACTCCGCTCCCGGTGCCTGCTCCGGTATTCCCTGGGTGTCATGCCCATATGAAGCTTGAACAACCGGTTAAAGTGGCTCACATCACCAATGCCCGACTCCTGGGCGATATCCACAATCTTGGCTTCACTCTCCCGCAAGAGCCGCAAGGACGCCCGGATACGGAGCTCGCTGCGGTATTCCGTGAAGGTACGGCCGGTGAGCTGCTTGAATTTTCCGGTAAACACGGTCTGGCTCATGCCGCACATCCGGCAGACCTGCTCCAGCTGGAGGGGCTGGGTGTAGTGAGTCTCGAGGAAATCGCATACCTGCCGGATCGCCTTGTTTCCATCCGGATGAAAGCCCGTGGTTACGGCAGCATGGCCGTAGCAGCGGCTCAAATAAACCAGCAGCTCCGCCAACAGCCCTTGGATGGCAATCCTGTAGCCCAAGGGCTTGTTGTTGTATTCCTCCACCAGCCTGTCCAGCCGTTCCTTAACCGCTTGCTCTTCTCCCAGGTTCAGCTTCAGATGGGCATGAAACTCCGTCTCTTTCCGGAAAAAGGGCTCCACGTAGAAGAATTGGAGAAACGGGGTCACTTCCGCCAAAGATTCCAGAAGCGGGGCCAGGAAGGACGGCATAAACAGCACATTGACGATTTCCAGAGGCGCCGCTCCCCGGACCCGGTAATCATGCTCAACCCCGGGAGGAACAATAAACACATCCCCCTTGGATATGGGATAGGATTGTCCGGAATACAAATGATCCCCATGCCCCTCCGCCACAAAAACCAGCTCCACAAATTCATGGCTGTGGGGAGTGGCAGGCCGTGTGGGCAGCGTAGGGTATGGAAATGCGGCAAATGGAAAATCGGGCCCCTCCAAAAACACATTCTTCTCATAGCGGATCACCGGCTCCAGCCTCCTGCGGGGTGTTTTTAACCATTCTAGCCCCAGGGAAAGGGATGCGTCAATTTCCCCGCATATTCCGTCCATTAAGCCGGGAAGCAGACAACACAGAAGGACTATCATATGGGAAGCAGGATCTTTTTTAAGGAGGCACAAGGAATGAATGGAGAACTGAATGGAGAACGGGCGGGAGAATGGACTGCACAATGGGTTGCAGATCCGCGCTTTACGGAGCTGGAGCCGCCGTATCTGTACCATAAGGAGCTAGAAAAGCCGGAGCATCCTCCGGTTGATCCGGAGCTGGCCAACCAGCATATGCTGGTGCGCAAAAGCTTCCGGCTGGAGGAGCCGTGTTCGGAGGCCTACCTCAGGATAACGGCGGATGACTATTACAAGCTGTATATTAACGGGCAATTCGTCGGACAAGGACCGGCGCAGGGCTATGCCCATCATTTTTATTACAACAGTTTTGATGTCAGCGGGTTTTTGCAGCCGGGGGAGAATGTCATCGCCGTGCATGTCTACTATCACGGTCTGATCTGCCGCTCCTACAGCAGCGGAGATAACCGTCAGGGGCTGATTGCCGAGCTGTGGGGGGACGGCAGACTGCTGGCCGCTACCGATGAGAGCTGGCGGTACAATCAAGCAGAGGAATACGGCAAGGCGGAGATCATCGGATATAATACCCAGTTTTTAGAAAATGTAGATTTGCGGCGGCGGGTGAAGGGGTGGACGGACCGGACCTTCGACGATTCCTCCTGGCCGTGCGTGAAGAGCCACCCGCAGCACGGGCATACGCTGGTGCAGCTGCCTACGCCGTCTTTGGCCGTTTACAGACGTTCCCCTGCAGCCGTACAGGAGATCGAAGGGGGGCTGTTCCTGGATTTCGGCACGGAGCTGACCGGCCAGGTGAAGGTTTCTGTTTCCGGTCCGGCAGGAGAGCAGGTGGAAATCCGGTATGGCGAGGAGCTGGACGGGCAGGGAAGGGTCCGCTATATCATGCGGTGCAACTGTGTGTACAGGGATACTTGGATTTTATCCGGTGATGAAGATGAACTGGAGGCATACGATTATAAGGCCTTCCGTTTCGCCGAAATATTGGTCGGTTCACAGGTGAAGCTGTCCATGGCATCCATAGCGGCGGTGGTCCGACATTACCCTTACCCGGAGCAGGCCTGCCGGTTCGAGTCCTCCTATTCCCGCCTCAATGCCATTTGGTCAATCTGCGCCAACGGCGTCCGTTATGGCACGCAAGAGAATTACGTGGATTGCCCCTCCCGCGAGAAAGGGCAGTATTTAGGCGACAACACCATCATCACCCACGCACATGCCTATTTGACAGGCGACCTGCGGATGTACCGGAAAGCGCTGGAGGATTTCACCCTTCTGGCCGGTGAGCTTTGTCCGGGTCTATTGGCGGTGGCTCCCGGCCACTACATGCAGGAAATTGCCGACTTCTCCCTGCAGTGGCCCATGCAGCTGCTGCGTTATTACAAGCTGAGCGGGGATGTGGATTTCCTGCGTTCCATGCATCCGGTGGCGGAGGGGGTGCTTGCGTATTTTGCGCAATACCTTGGGGAGGACGGTTTGCTTCATTCCGTTAACGGTAAATGGAATCTGGTGGATTGGCCGGACAATCTCCGGGACGGATACAATTTTAACCTGGTGAACGGTGAAGCCGACGGCTGCCATAATGTGATCAACAGCTTTTATTACGGTGCTCTGCAGGCTGTGGGTGAAATCCGCCAGGCTCTTGGTCTTCCGTTAGCGGATGAAGGACTGGAAGCATTCCGCCAAGCCTTCCTGGAGCGCTTCTACCGTCCGGAGAAAGGATTGTTTGCCGATGCGGTTGGCTCGGAGCACTGCTCGTTGCACGCCAATGCGCTTCCGCTTCTATATGGGCTGGCTCCCGAGGAGGCAAAAGCGCCTATCGTTGCCCTGATCCGCGAAAAAAGGCTCAGCTGCGGTGTCTATATGGCTTATTTCGTCCTGAAGGCCTTAGCTGCCGCGGGAGAATACGGCTTGTTGTATGAGCTGATCGTATCCGATGATCTTCATTCCTGGAACACGATGGTGGAGGAAGGGGCAACCACCTGCTTTGAGGCCTGGTCCAAGGAGCTGAAATGGAACACCAGCCTCTGCCATCCCTGGGCCAGTGCGCCGGTGCCGCTGTTTATTGAAGATATCGCCGGGCTTACCCCGCTTGCGCCGGGCTGGACAACCATAGCCTTTGAGCCGCATTTTCCGGAGTCGCTGGAATGGTTCCGGCTGGCTTTCCCTATCCCCGGCGGCGAGATCGTCCTGGAATGCCGGGACGGGGATGTCCGGCTGTCTGTTCCGGACCATTGCACCGTCATCCGCCCGGGGCAAATCTGAGCCGCCCCTGACATGCGCTCATACAAGCCGGCGTCTATCCGAATACAATAGGATATCTTGCGAAGTCCGGGCTTCCTGCGGGGGCCTTAAGACAGATATCCCAGGTGCAGAGGATGTGATGGCATGAGGATTGATATCGGTTGCGGCAAACGGCTTCACCGCAATTGTGTAGGCCTTGACCGCATGCCCGGCGAGGGTGTGGGACTGGTGCATGATTTCGACTATCCAATTCCTATGGCGGATAATAGTGTGGACTTCGTTATGGCGTCCAACAGTTTGCAATACTCAACTGATCTCCAGAAGGTTATGAAGGAGCTTTACCGGATTTGCCGTCACAAAGCCGTCATATGCATCGTGGCGCCATATGCCCATTCCACCTCGCATATGGCTAATCCACGCTTCAAGCAAGCCTTCAACGAGCATACTCCGCGCTATTGGACCCGACACCGGTCCTTCCCGGGGAATCTGGAGGAGTATTATCTGACGCGGACGGATACCTGGTCTCTGGTGGGGGAAGAGGAGCCGGTGGAAGCGGGTGAGCCTGATTTCCGGCTGCTCAAGCTGGAGCTTTTCTACTATCCTCCGTATCAGGGCTGCTACGATCCGCTGGAGCTGACGATCCTAAGGCAGTCGCAGCTGAATGTGGCGGACCAGATTATGTACCATCTTGCAGTCATCAAGGCGCCGGCGGAGGAGCATGAGCTGGAGTGGATGCGCTTATCGGAGCAGCTGGAGGAGCCGGATGCCATTACCCAAACCCGCTCCTTGTCCCGGATGCTGATCAAGGCGGAGGAGGAGCCGCCATTCCTGATGGATTCCTTCGAGCCGGTCATCATGGAGCAAAAAAAGCAAAAAGCCCCGCGGACATCCAACCTCCGCAGGCCTGGCAGGAAAAAGAGCAGCACAGTCAAGAAACGCCAAAAGGTTTTGCGGAAGCTGTAAGGTGTATAGCGCGGCTGGAGCCGGGAACGGTGAATAACGGAAGCTTATTTCCGCTATTCCCGCATCCCGGCTTATTTCGTTGAATATAGCGGAAGGGGTTTTCCTCTAAGGGGAGCAGCTAACCAGCAGCTGCCGCCAATTTGAAGCGATAACGGAAAGTGCCTTCCGTTATCGCAGGATTATGGCGCTCTGTTGGGCAAATAGCGGTAATAACCTTCCGCTATCTACCGGACAGCAGTCACTTGGCGCCTATTTGAAGAAAATCTGGCTCACCTTCAACAAAAACGCAGTGATTCCCGCCGCCATCAGGGGTCCTACGGGAACGCCGCGGAGAAAAATAATCCCCATGATGGAGCCCATCACCAGCCCCACTATCAATTGAGGGTCAAACTTCAGCAGCTCCAGCCCCTTGCCGTTCATCCACGTGGCCAACGCTCCCCCAACCAGGGCGATGATGCCGGGCCAGGAGGTGAACACCGCCGTAACATCCTTCAAAGATATCCGCTCGCTGGCAAAAGGCACAAGTACGCCCATGGTTAGAAACAGCAGCCCAAGCTCCAAGCCGCGCCGTTCAATCGTGGGCAGATACCGCTCCAGATGAACCAGCTTCACAACCAGAAGAATGCAGGCGGCTGTTGTAATGATGTTGGAACGGCCCACCATGCCGATTACGATCAGGGCCAGAAGCAGCAGATTGCCATTCATACGGGCATTCCCCTTGTCCTAGGATTCTCGTTGGTTGATTGTATGCCATCCAAGAGAAGTTAGAACAAGCTGTTCATGAAGATTGGAGGGGGTCTGCCTCTGGCAGTGGGACCAGCAGTCCGTTATGCCATACAGGCACCAAATGATAGCGGTCCGGCGTCCCGCAGAATTCCACATCCCTGCCATATCCCATACCAGTGAGACGTTTGCCGTTTGTGGAACCGGCCAGCACCTCCGGAAGCCTGTTCCGGACCTGTCTCCAGTTTGCCAGCATGGCTTGGGTCAGATCGCCCAGGACAAGGGGCTGTCCGGCCAGCTCCAGCAGCTCATCTGTAATGAATCCTGCGCACAGGCCGTCCTCCAGAGAAAACCGGTTATGGGTTCCTGAGCATATGAGATACACATCACGCTCCAGCGCAAGCAGTGCCCCGGCCGCGGCTGATGCGTTCAGGAGGGAGCCGGCCATAATGGTACGGGCAGTACGATGGGCATAATGGATGGCCCGGGTGCCGTTGGAGGTGGTGAGAATGATCCGTTTGCCGGTGACACCAGCGGCCAGATAGTCCAGAGGAGAGTTGCCCAGATGGAAGCCATCCGGGCGTTTTCCCTTGCGTTCACCGGCCAGTAAATCCCCGCTGCCAGCCGCTGCCCGGGCTTCCTCCAAGGTCAGGACCGGTAAAAACCCGGCGCATCCGCAGGCCAGCCCTGTCACCATGCAGCTTGTGGCCCGGAACACATCTATGATGAGCACACTTTTCCCGCTAAAATCCGCCTCTACTGCTTCCCCGGCATGTGCCAATGTTTCAATCCGCATAACGTCCTTATTTCCCACGCACAAAAAAACTGTCGGACCGCAAGCCCCGCCGCAGAGCCTCCAGGGAAATTACCTCATGGGGGGCGATGTTCCCCAGATTCACCTCCGGCCCTAACAGCTCCATCAGGTGCACCTGCTGGTTTTTTTGCGGCGCTTCCCACAGGAGCAAATGGGGACTGGGGATACCCTCCAGCACCGCCTGAACCTCCCCGTCCCGGCATTTTCCCGACTCATCGAAAATTCCCACACCTACCCCGGATTCACGGGCCTCCACCGTTACCAGCTCGGCGCCGGCCTCCAGGTCGGAGAGTACGGTTTCGATCAGCTCCTCTGTTTCGATCCGTGAGCCCCAGCATTTTTTTCCGTATTCGGTGTATACCGTAAGCCCCAAGCGGCAGCCTTCCTGAATCAGTCTGGTGCGGAGCGCACGCTCCAGCTGGATGGTCCCGTCGGAAACCTCAACCGCTGTAAAGCCCAGCACGGCAATCTGCTCCAGAAAACGGTCTTCGATCCCTTCTGCAACCGCTGCTTCCAAAAAGGTTCCACCTGGCATCATTAACACATTCGCCTGGGCCGCCAGGCGGATTTTCTCGTTCAGTATCTCTCCGGGATACAGGGCAGCGGTGCCGAATCCCAGCTTGATCAGGTCGATATGGGCTTCTGCCGTTTCTAGTAGGTCGGCGAATGCCCGTGTGCCTAATCCTTTGTCGATGACCATGGTGATGCCGCTGGTTCTCGGCTTGCATTTCCGCTTGCCGGAGGGATTCACCAGCTCCTGTTGCCAGAACGATTGAGATGCAACTTCCATTAATGACAGCTCCTCGCAGAACGATGTAGGCATATAGACCATCATATGCGGCGGGGCTAACGCCGTGCGCCAGTTTCGAGGCTTCCATAACTTATGTCATCCGGCCTGCGGCAGGGACCAGGGTTATTTCAGGTATCGGCTCGGACCAAGTTATTTCGGGGCCAGTCCCTGCATAAGGTAAATAGAAGCCGGTCTTGTCCCCGGCGGGAATCTCGGATTCTAGCAATACCTGCTGCATTCGAAAGAGGAGGAATACGGATATGCTGGATAAGTTTGTACTGGGCATGGCAGGCCTGCGGGTGCTCTCCGGCAGCATTGAGCTTATTGCCGCCGTGCTGATGCTCCGGTTTATGCAGGTGGAAAAGGCGCTTCTCATCAACTCGGGCCTGGCTTTGGTTGGGCCTCTGATCCTTTTGGCGACCACCACCATCGGCCTGACGGGAATGGCAGACAAGCTTTCCTTCGGCAAGCTTTTCTGGATTCTGCTGGGGGTGTCCTGCATCTTTTTCGGTATTCTAAAAAAGTAACGGGGAGTCATATTTATGAGGGTCAAGCATATAGATGTGATAGACAACAAGATTGTCCAGCCGACCGATGCGCCGCAAAAGCTGTTCGCCGAATCGGTGCTGCCGCTTCTGCCGCCTGGCCTGTATCAAGCGGCAGCGGCCTTGCCGGGCACCGTACAAGCCCGGATCGAGGAGATCCGCATCCGGGAGGGAAGGCCGCTGGAGGTTATCTACGGCGGCCAGTACGGATTTGTCAGCACGGACGGGTCCACAGGCAGGGAACCGGCGGGGGCGCACACAGTCAGCCGTGAGGATTGCGCGCAGCTGCTGGAGCGGCTCACCCGGCACTCCCTCTATTCCTTCGAGGAGGAGCTGAAGCGGGGATTTATTACCGTGGAGGGCGGACACCGTGTGGGGCTGGCGGGCAGAACTGTGCTGGAGGACGGCAGGGTGCGGATGATCCGGGACGTCAGCGGCTTTAATATCCGCATTGCCCGGGAGGTGCCGGGCTGCGGGCGGACCGTTCTCCCTTCCATCCTGGATGCAGCCGGACGGACTGTCCACCATACGCTGGTCATCTCCCCTCCGGGACATGGGAAAACCACCATGATCCGGGATCTGGCGAGACTGATCAGCGAGGGGGAGTGGCCCGATTCCGGCTACGGGGGAGGGCGGAAGGTTGGCATCGTGGACGAACGCTCGGAGATAGCCGCTTGTGTCCGGGGGGTGCCCCGCTTCAAGCTTGGCCCCCGGACGGATGTGCTGGACGGCTGCCCGAAGGCGGAGGGGATGATGATGCTGATCCGCTCCATGTCCCCCGAGGTGCTGGTGGTGGACGAGATCGGCAGGCCTGAGGATGCGCTGGCCGTCCATGAGGCTGTCCATGCCGGCATCCGCATCCTTGCTACAGCACACGGCGCAAGCCGGGAGGATGTGCTGTCCAGGCCGGTGCTGCGGGAGCTGACAGCCGCCGGAGTATTCAAGAGGCTGGTCATTCTGCAGGGCAGAGGCGCTTCTGTCCGGGTGGAAAGCTTGCCGGGAACGGGACAAACCGCCGGAGGAGGGATGGCCTGATGCTGAAGCTGGCAGGTGCCATGTGCATCATTTTCGCCGGAACCATGCTGGGCTTTTACCAGGCGCTCCAGCTGTCCACCCGGACCCGGCAGATCAGACAGGTTATGCAGGGCCTGGGTCGGCTGGAGATGGAGATCACCTACAGCTTTACACCATTGTCCCAGGCGCTGCGCCAGGTGGCGGATACCCTCAGCGGGCCGGTGGCTCATTTGTTCCTCCGGACTGCGGAAGCGCTGGAGGAGAAGGAGACGGCTACGGTGCAGGAAAGCTGGCGGCTGGCGGTGGAGGAGTGCTGGTCCAGAACGGCCATGAAGCGGCCGGAGCGGGATGCGGTGCTGCAGCTGGGGGCAGTTCTCGGCAAGAGCGACCGGTCAGACCAAACCAAGCATTTGCGGATGACAATCAGTATTTTGACGGCGGAGGAAGCGGAGGCAGCCGAGGACAACAGGCGGTACGGAAAAATGTGGAGAAGCCTGGGGCTGCTCTCCGGCGTCCTGATCGTGATCTTAATGTATTAAAAGCCGGCATCGTGAGCATAAGCGTAAAACGGGAGGCCAGCCATGAATGTGGATGTGAACGCAATCTTTCAAATCGCCGGCATCGGAATTGTCATCGCCATGATCCATACGGTTCTGAAGCAGATGGGCAAGGAGGACATGGCGCACTGGGTGACGCTGATCGGCTTTGTGGTGGTGCTGTTTATGGTGGTAGGCATGCTCTCCGAGCTGTTCCAGGAAATTAAAACCATCTTCCTTTTCCAGTAGGTGAGGGCCCTTGGAAATTATACAAATTGTCTCGCTGGGGTTGGCAGTTACGGTGCTGGCCCTGATCCTGAAGGAGCAGAAGCCCATCTTTGCCTTTCTTTTGGTCACCGTGACCGGCATTATCATCTTTTTGTTTCTGCTGGGGAAGATTTCAGCCGTTATCCGGGTGCTGGAGCAGCTGGCCGACCGTTCCGGCGTCAACCATGTGTTTTTTACCACCATCCTGAAAATCATCGGGGTTGCCTACATCGCTGAATTCGGCGCCCAGATTGTGCGGGATGCGGGTCAGGATTCCATCGCCTCCAAAATTGAGCTGACCGGCAAAATTCTGATCATGGTCATGGCTATTCCCATCGTTTCCGTCATCATCGATACGGTGCTCAAGCTGATGCCCGCTTAGTGCAAGCATCTGAAGAGTCCGCTGGACCTGGCTTGTTACGGCCCTATGTTGGGAGTTGTACCTATGAAACGCATCGCCTTCCTTGCGGTTTGCTTCACGCTTTTCCTGCTCTTATGTCCGTCAGCTGCGCAGGCCGCAGGCGGCAGCCCTGCCGATGCGATTATCACGGAGCAGGCGGAGACGCTGCCCACCGGCCAGGTGGAACAGTATTGGTCGCAGATGATGAAGGAGTACGGGGCGTATTTTCCTTCCGGGGAAACCCCGAAATTCAAGGATCTGGTGACTTCGGGCAGCCAATCCTTCAGCTTTAAGGGCATTCTTAGCGCCATCCTGAAATTTTTCTTCCACGAGGTGCTGGAGAATGGACGCCTCTTAGCCAGCATCGTGATTCTCACCGTGTTCAGCATGATTCTGGAGTCTCTCCAGAGTGCCTTCGAGCGCCAGTCGGTGAGCAAAATCGGCTATGCCATCTGTTATATGGTGCTCATCGTCATC
>JAQSYT010000186.1 GCA_029256065.1 Paenibacillaceae bacterium | reverse complement strand
GAAGAGAACGGTGATTCAGGTCATGCTTATTGACGATGATGTACCGGTGGTGGAATATTTGCGGAGGCTGGTTCCGTGGGAAGAGCTGGGTATGCAGGTGTGTGCCATGGCCTATTCCTGCTCGGAGGCAAGGGAAGTCTTCGGAGCCGTGAAACCGGACATCTTACTTACAGATATCGGACTGCCGGATGGAAGCGGAATTGAAATGGCCAGAGCCTTGCGTTTGCTGCGCCCCGGCATGCGGGTGGTGTTCCTGACCTGCCATGAGGATTTTCATTATGTGCAGGAGGCTCTCCGGATCGAAGCGGATGATTATATTGTCAAGGATGAATTGACCCCCGAGAAGATGCTCCAATGCTTGCGGCGGGCTGCGGACAAGGTACAGCAGGCGCAGACCGATCTGGAGAAAATGGCGTACAAAAGCGACTTCGAGCGGAATAAGGATGTGCTCCGCCAGGCTTTTTTTCAGGATATTCTTCAATCATCCGACCCCGAATCCAGGCTTCCCCAAGGAAAGCGGTTGGGAGTGGAGTGGGAGGGACCCTATTATTCGGCTGCCCTCTGCTGCCTGGATATAGGGAAGCTTCTGCAGGTCTATGGCAGCCAAAGCCTGGACCTGGTTCTCTATGCAGTCTACAATATCGCATGGGAGCTGGCCGCAGAGGGGCCGATCACGCCCTTTATGTTCAAAGCCTCCGGGCTGTGGCTGGTCCTCAATACCGCCGAGCCCGGCCATGCCAAGGAGGCCTGGTTAACCTACCTCCCGGAAGTGCGGCAGAAAATGAATGAATTTTTACGGATCGACGGATATTTCCTGCTCCATGATGAGGTTGGCAGCCTGAAGGAGCTGCGAAGACAGATTGCCCAAATCAAGGAGCAAGGGACGGACCACTTCTACGAAACAACTTGGTTAAGCCGTATCCCAATCAGCAGGAAAATAAGCACAGGGGCAAAGCCGGATGAAAACCGGGTCCACCTGGAGGATTGCGCCGGCAAGTGGATCAGGTCGCTGGAGGATAAGGACCGCCCGCATGTTCAGCTGTATACCGGGACCATCGAGAAGCTGCTGCTTGAATCAAAGCCTGGTCCGGCGGAGGCGCTGGAGTTTCTCGGTCGGATGCTCCAGGAAGCGGTATACAAGCTGGGGGTTTCCAGACCGGAGCCCGTACTGTCCTGCTTGGCCCGGTCTGTCCGGCTCGGCGAAGCAATCCGGGTGATCCATTGGTTTTCCGAGCAATACCTGAGTATTCAGGAAGGCACCGGCCAAGAGGACAGAGACGACAGCCCCGGCCTGAAGGTGATCAATGGGCTGATCCATGAGCATATGCAAAAGAATTTCACCGCGATTGATGCGGCCAGGGTCCTTCATTTAAACCCGAGCTACTTCTCCCGTTACTTCAAAAAAATCGCCGGCGTCAATTTTACGGATTATGTCCACCTCATCAAGATGGAGGAGGCCAAAAGGCTGCTTGCAGAGCATAACGAAACCGCCGAAAACGTAGCTTATATGCTGGGATATTCCGACCGCGCCTACTTCTCCAAGGTGTTCAAGAAATATACCGGGAAAAACCCCAGCGACTATAAGCAGCATTAGGCATCTGTCCGGAGAAAAAACAAGTGAATAAATATTCATGTGGAAGGACTGTGAGGGAAAGGAGAGACTTGAGGGCGAGTTTTTTGGCGGCCTTGAATCCTTAAAGAGTGAATCAAATCAAGGCCGACAAAACGTGTTTGAGCCTCCAAGGCACTCCTTTCCCGGGAAGGAATGAAACTCCATGAATATTTTTACACCAAAACTACTCCGTCGGACAGACTCCCCAGCGTAAATATCCTCCATGAGATTCCTTACTTCCTGCATTCTCGTTGCCCGGAGGGGATGCTATACTGGGGGCAATCAAGCTGTAAGGACAAGGGAGAGGCAGGGATCAGGGGATGAAAAAGCAAATCGTGGTGGAGAAGCTGCCCCAGGTGGCGGATGAGCGCATGGCAGGCTTCGGGGGAAGCCATCCCGCATGGGGAGAGTTTGCGGTTAATACCCAATATCTCTTGAAGGACGGGGCGCCCTGGATGCCGATCATGGGGGAGTTTCATTACAGCCGTTACCCAGAAGGGCAGTGGGAGGAATCCATTCGGAAGATTATTGCCGGAGGCGTAACGGTCTTGTCCACATATGTGTTCTGGATTCACCATGAGGAAGTCCAGGGGGAGTTCGATTGGAGCGGACAGCGGAACCTGCGGCGGTTTGTTGAGCTGTGTGCGGAGCACCGGCTGCCCTTATTCCTGCGTATCGGCCCCTGGTGTCACGGGGAGGTCCGCAACGGGGGGTTCCCGGATTGGCTGGCGGCGGAGAAGATTGCCCACCGCAGCAATGATCCTGTATACATGGAGCATGTGGAGCGGCTCTGGACGGAAATCCGCAATCAGACTCAAGGCTTGATGTTCAAGGATGGCGGACCGGTGATTGGCATTCAATTGGAAAATGAATACGGCCATGCCGGGGGACTAAACGGCGAACCCGGCAAGGCGCATATGCTTGCGCTGAAGGAGCTGGCCATCCGGCTGGGCCTGGAGGCACCCTTCTACACCTCCACCGGCTGGGGAAACGGAGTCGTGGTAGAGGGAGAGACGCTGCCTGTACTGGGCGGCTACTCCGATGCGCCTTGGACCCGGAATGTGGAGCCCTTGAAGCCGACGGTGGAATATCTCATCCGCCCGGTATTCCTGGACTCGGATATCGGCACGGATCTGGTGAAGCCGCTGTCGCCGGGGGAATATTCCTATGATGTGCGGACACAGCCGTATCTGACCGCTGAGCTGGGCGGCGGCATCCAGGTGACCGGACACCGGCGGCCTCTGTTGGCAGCGGACGATACCGAGGCGCTGGCCTTCACCAAGCTTGCCTCCGGCGCCAATCTGCTGGGGTACTACATGTACCACGGGGGGACCAATCCGGCGGGCAAGCTGACCACGCTGCAGGAATCCCGTGCCACCGGGTACCCCAATGACGTGCCGGAGCTGTCCTACGACTTTCAGGCGCCCATCCGGGAGTATGGGCAGATTTCCGCCGCGTACCGCCATCTGAAGCGGCTGGGGCTGTTCGCGGCGGACTTCGGCCAGGGGCTGGCCGCCACGGAATGCTTCTTCCCGGCGGACTCCGCCCAGTCGCCGGAGGACCCGGATGCGCTGCGCTATTCGCTGCGCATCGGCGAAGACGGAGCCGGCTATGTGTTCGCCGGCAACTACCAGCGCTTCGCGCCCATGGCGGCGAAGCACGGGCTAGAGCTGGCGGTGTCCCTGCCCGGCGGGGACACCTGCTACTTCCCGGCGGTTAACCTGCCGGGACAATCCTTCCTCATGCTGCCCCTGCGCATGAGGCTGGGGGCGGAGGTGCTGCTGCACACCGCCAATGTGCAGCCTCTATGCCGCATCGGTGGCAGCGGAGGGAGGCCCGCTGCCTACGTCTTCTTCGCCTTGGACGGCAACCGGCCGGAGTACCGGTATGCCCGGCAGGGCATTGCCTCCATCGGGCATGAGGGTGCGGAGGCCATCCCCGGAAACAGCGGCTGGACCGTCCGGCTGAACGAAGGGGCCAGCCGGGAGATCACCGTCATCACCACGGCCTCCGGCGAAACCGTGCATGTCATCACCTTAAGCCGCGAGGATGCCGCCGATGCCTGGAAGCACCGGAACACAGACGGTGAAGAGCTTCTGGTTCTGTGCGGCGGAGCTTGGATTCCGAATCTGCAGGGTACGGCACAGGTTTCCTCGCGGAGCGCAAGCCTTGATGTGGCGGTGTACCCGCCGTCAGCCGCCAAGGTTATGGAAGGCGAAGCGGAGATCACGCAGGACATCTCCCGCCCGCACCCGGACGAACAACCCGGCTTTGCAGGCTTCACCCTCCGTTTTCCGCATACACAGCCGGAGCCGGCTTTCCGTGAGGCATCCGGTGCGGCTGCCGCAGACGGAAGCAGAACCTATCTTTTGGAGCTGGACTCCAATCCGTTTGCAGGCTCAGCGGTCCAAGACTGCTTCCTGCGGCTTGATTTTGCAGGGGATAGGGCGGATTTCCTCATCGACGGGGAAAAAGCCGCCGACTGGTTCTACAACGGAGAAACCTGGGAGATCGGACTGAGGCGCTTCGCGGACCGGCTGCCCGGCGCTGAGCTGAAGCTTATTGTGCATCCGCTGCGCCAGTCGGACCCGGTTTATATGGATATGCCGCCCCGGTTTCCGGCGGACGGAAGCCCCCTGTGCGCCCTGCTGCAGGTGGAAGCGGCCGTGGAATATACGGCCGGACTGGAGCTGCAGCGCCAATAACCGGAGCCGCTCAGGCGGCAGAACATTAAATTTTATCCGTTTTCCATTAATTTTTGGCTGTTGGGCACGCGGCGGATGGTGCTACAATACATGTAACTGTATGTAGCGGAGGAGCTTTGGCCGTGTCTGAAAACCCGCTTGAGGGCAGCTTTCACCGCCTTTTCGCCCCCTGCTTCGTTACTTTCCCTTGACGTACCCCCGGTACGCACCAACGAAAGTGCCTTGCCTGGAACGAAAATTTGGGCATTTGCTGCTCCCCTCGGAGTTGTCAGACACGACCATACAGCTTTTCCGCTTTTTTTTTCGATCAGGAGGCGACCATGATGATGAAACGCCGTCTTATGATCCAATATATCCGCCAGCATTTTAAGGCAAAGCTGATCATTAGCTTATCTGTGATTATTACCGTTTGTTCTTTGGTAACCGGTTACATTTCCTACCGGATCAATTTGAACCTGTTTGAGGGCGAGATCAGCAGCCAGTATTTGAAAACCAGCGAGCAGACCATGATGCAGATCGGGTACAAGCTTCAGGACATTTACCGGATTACCGACTTTATCTTTTTTCACCCTTACGTGGAGCAGCTTATTCTCCAAATGCAGGCGGAGGCCAAGGAGCATGAGAGTGCGGCCTACCGCAACTACCTGCTGGAGCGGGAGCTGGCGGAGGTGCTGCTTCCCATCAAGAGCGAAACTCCCCATATCCGGGCGGTGTACATTACGGATGTGCGCGGCAACAATTTGTATTACAGTCAATCGAATATATCCCGCCCGCTCCAGTTTCCGGAATTTTATAAGCAGGTGGAGCAGGGAATGCTCAATCCCTTGGCCGAAATTGTGTGGCAGCGCCTGATGCTCCGGGATGAGCTGGAGCCAACGGGAGAAAAAAGCTACTTGGTGGCAGCACGGAAGCTCATGTCCCCCAAGCAGCATACCCTCTATGGAACCGTCATCCTGATTATTGACGAGGCCTTCTTCCAGGAATCTCTTGATCCGCTGCTTACTGACCGGGCTATGGGAGCTTACCTCTACGACCAGTACAACCGGCTCTTGTACAGTCTGGGGCCTTCTCAGCCCAGCAGCTTCCGTCCGGAGCTTGAGGAGGGCGAGGGAACCTTCGTCCAAAGCAACAGCACCGCGGATTATCTGACGGTTACCAGCGTGTATGAGCCCCGGGCTTTTAAGCTGCTCAGCGGCGTTTCCCTGTCGGAGATCAAGAAGAAGGGCCGCAATGTGTACAAACTGGCGCTGGTTTCCGGCTTCATCAGCATCCTGCTGATGACGGTGAGCGTATCCTTCCTGGGCGGAAAGATGCTGAAGCCCCTGCAGGTATTGGTCAAGGCCATGCACCGGGTCCGGGAGGGGAATTTAAGGGTGGCCATCCCCAAGGCGTCCGCCGATGAGTTCGGGTTTCTGACAGACAGCTTCAACCGGATGATGACCAATATCGATACCCTGATCCAAGAGGTGTATGTGAGCAAGCTCAGTGAGAAGGAGGCTGAGCTGAAAGCGCTTCAAGCCCAGCTGAACCCTCATTTTTTGCATAACACCCTGAATACGATCTATTGGAAAATCATTCTGCTGTACGATGACGAGGAAACGGCGTCTCTGGTCACCAGCTTGTCGGATCTGCTGAAATATGCACTGGCACCTGTGTCCACGCCCAGCACTCTGCAGGAGGAGCTGGCCCAGATCCGCAACTATATTACGATCCAGGAGGCCCGCTACGGAAGCGAGCTCCATGTGAGCATAGAGATGGAAGAGGGGTTGGAGGAGGGAGGCATGCAGAGGCTGCTGCTGCAGCCGTTGGTGGAGAATGTGTTCATTCATGCCTTCCGTGACATGACCGGGGAGAAGCGGCTTTCCATCCGCGCTTGCCGGCAGGGCGGGGATTTGAGGATTGATATTGAGGATAACGGCTGCGGGATGCCGGCTGGAACCGTGGGACGGATATGGGCGGAGCAGGCAGTCCACGCGGAGAGCAGGGAGCGGGAGAGCATTGGCATCCGCAATGTGATCAGACGGATTTTTCTGGTGCACGGGGATGCTTACGGGCTTGAAATCCATCCTCTTCTGCATGGAACACGGATGAGTCTCAAGCTGCCGTTCATCATGGACCCGGACAAGAAGGGAGGCGCGGAGGATGCGGATTCTGCTGGCAGAGGATGAGCCAATGTTCCGCAAGGGACTGGCCAAGATGATTGCCGGCCTGGGGACAGGCTGGGAGGTATGCGGGGAAGCGGAGAACGGGGAGGAGGCAGAGCGGCTGGTGGAGCAGCTGCGCCCGGACCTGATCATTACGGATATCCGTATGCCGTTGATGGATGGTCTGGAGCTTCTGGAGCGGGTGAAGGCCGCCCACCCGGACATTGCGGTAATCGTCATTACCGGGTATCAGGACTTTCATTATGCCCAGAGCGCCCTGCGCAGCGGGGCCCTGGATCTTCTGGTTAAGCCCTGCAGCAAGCAGGATATCTGTCTTGTGCTGGAGAAGGCGGGGGCCGTGGTGGCCAAAAAGCACGAGGAGCGCTGCCGCGAGAGTCGCCAGCGGACCCAGCGCCAGGAGAACGCCCTGCGGGAGCTGTTCCTGCGGCTGCCCTGCAGCCCCGAGACAGCGGCCGCTCTGCAGCGGGAGATATGCGGCAGCAAGCTGATTCTGCTGCACATCGCCGATTATTTTCCCGCCCATAAGGAATATCTAAAGAAGGATATGCCGCTTCTGCAGTTCGCCGTGCTGAATATAACCGGTGAGCTGGCGGAGGTTCATGGGGCGATGGGCTTTCTCCTCATCATCGAGACAGGCCGGTTTGCCCTGTTCGTGAAGGAAATCGAAGGAGAGCAGGAGCTGCTGCTGCGCGGAGCCATTGCCGGCAATCTGTGGAATTACCTGGGGTTGCGGGTAGAGCTTCATGAGGCGGTTGCAATAAGCTCTCTGGAGCAGCTTCCCGACCGGTACGAGGAGCTGCTTGCCGCCCGGAGGAATGGGGAAGGAGCCCCCGGGGCTCCTTCCTGGGAAGCCTCCCGGGAAGGGCTGCCGCTTCCTGACGGGACCATCAGCAGGGTCAAGCAGCAGCTGCTTGCCGCCCAACTGGCCTCTCTGCTCCAGAGCGGGGAGACGGAGGAAATCAAGGGTTTCCTGGCACAGCTGACCGAAGCAGTGTGTGCCTCCGGCAGGGATGAATGGAAGATGGAGGCGCTGTCCCTGGCCTTCGCATTGCGGGAGACGGCGCGGCGCCATCTGGAGGCGGAGCATGACCCCCGGTCGGTGACGGCCCGGCTGGGGCAGCTTCATGAATGCCGCGGAATAGCGGAGCTGCGTGAATGGCTGGCGGAGGAGACAAGGCATTTTCTGGATGCCATGGCAGAGTGGCAGAGAAAATATGGCAGAAGCTCTGTGGCTGCCGCTATCCGGTACATGGAGGAGCATTATGCCGAGCAGCTGACTCTGGCGGAGGTTGCCGACCATGCCCATTTGAGCCCTGCTTATTTCAGCCATCTGTTTAAGAAGGAAACCGGGCGCAGCTTTGTGGCCTTCCTGATCGAGATCCGGATGGAAAAGGCCAAGCAGCTTCTGTCCACCACAGGCTTGAACGTGACAGAGGTGGCGGGGATTGTAGGCTACGATTTGCCGAATTATTTCGCCAAGCTGTTTAAGCAGTTCAGCGGGTTGACCCCGAAGGAATACCGGAAGCAGCAGCAAGATGCAGCCGGACGGATCTAGGGCGTGTTTACAAACTCCGAGGGGAGGGAGCAGAAATGGGGACACAAAACCGGAGGAGGCGCCTGCTGCGCTACGGCTTGGCGGCCGCCGTTCCTGTTCTTCTGCTGGCAGCGGGGGTGGCCTCCTGCGGGAAAGGGGGCCGGGACACCTCCGCTCCGCCGAAAAAACCGAGGATTACGGTGACGGTCTATGACCGCGCCAATGTTCCGTCCAGCGAGGGCTCCATCGTCTCCAACAAAATCACCCGCTGGATCAACGAAGCCGGTCCTGTGAACGTGCGGTTTATTCCTGTGCTCCGGAATCAGGCGGAGCAGAAGCTGAACGCCTTGTTTGCCGCGGGAGAAGCGCCTGATCTGATTATGGAATATGCTCCGCAAATCAAGAATACGCTCATCGAGCAAAAGCTGCTGCGGCCCATTGACGATATGATTGAGCGATACAGCACCACCTACAAGGAGATTTTGAAGAAGTATCCCATCCTGAGGAAGACGGGAACCGGCCCGGACGGTCAGCTTTACCAATTTGGCCGGATCAACGAGACCATTCCCATGCGGGGATTATTCATCCGGACAGATTGGCTCAAAAAGCTGGGGCTGGACATTCCCCGGACGACGGAGGAGCTGTACCAGGCGGCTAAGGCCTTCACGGAGCTGGACCCGGACGGCAACGGCAAGCGGGATACCTACGGCATAGCCCTGTCCGGCAGCCCGGGGGCGATTATCAATGAGATGTTCGGCGTATCCTACCCGGATTATGTGGTCCGCGGCGGGGAACTGGTCCACGGCTGGGATCATATTGAGGCGGTTACCGACTTCAAGAAGCGGATCTATGACGAGGGGCTGGCGGACCGTGAATTCTGGAATGACAGGAACGGCTACAGGGCCAAACAGGATTTTGTGAGCGGACGGATCGGCATTTATCTGGATCAATTCAATGTTCCGGCTACCTTCTATACGGATTTTTACCTGCCTCTCAAAAGGAATGTCCCTGATGCTGCGCTCATGGTGATTCCCTATCCGGTTACACCGGTAGGGCAGTTTAACCCCATTTTCGTCAATCCGGTCCAAATGACGGCAGTGGTCAATGCCCAAATGAAGAATCCGGAGGCGGTGATGAAATATGTGGATTTTGCCGCATCGGAGGAATTTATGAAAACCATGTATTTCGGCTTCGAGGGAGTGCACAGCATCACGAAGCCCGACGGCTGTCCCAAGCTGACGGATATTGAGAAATGGCGCAAGGAATTTAATTTCGGCACCGGGGATTTCGGCATGCTGACCTCCCCGACGCTCTCCGGACGCTGTTATTATGGAACGGAGAAGCTGGATGAGAAGGAGCCGCTGCAGAAGGAAGTTAAGCGGATGTTTGAGCTGAACTCGGAATATGTGAATTTTAACTTGGAGATGACCGGGCCAACCCTCGGCGAGCAAATGCCGCGGCTTCCCCAGGAGCTTCAGACCATTCTGAGCCAAACCATGGCACAAGTGGGCACCGAAGGGGATATCTGGTTGAAGGCCGTTCTGACCCCGGACTTTTCACCCGGGGAAGCAAGAGCGGAAGCAGTGGCGCTTTGGGAGCAAGCCGGAGGCAAGCAGGTGGACGAGTGGTACCGGAGCTTCTATGCCAATGACAGGAACCAATACCTTTTGACGCAGGATATTTACCAGCTGTTCAGAGAACAGCGGGCTGCCCAGGGCAAATAAGCCTGCGGCTGTCCATAAGACACGGACGGGGGCCGCTCCGTCTTTTTTCTGTCTTGCGCAAAGGACGCTGCAGTCCCCGCACCCCCGCCAGCCCTCCGCACGAAAGAAGTGTAACGGTACTCACCGGCTCTTAGCGGTCAAAAATGAGACTTTAGCGCTTTTAACGGAACTGAGCGTCTGTTAAAGCCGTTGGGAAGGGGGGGAATCCCTACTTTCCCCTGCTAAGGGTCTCTCCGTTCCGTTAGCGCGCCTCACGCTCATTTTTCCGCCCCTAAGAGTCGTATAGTTCCGTTAGCGCGCACAGCCGGCGGTATCAGAGCAGTGTGAACGCCCGCAACTGGCAGTTGTGCGCCTCTGAAGGGGGGGAGTGTCGTCTCATCGGCGTGTCCATTGAAAGTACTCCTCACACTGCTCCCGCGTACGGTGCAGCAGGTTAGAATTGACATCCCTGTTCCCCGCTTTTATAATT
>JAQSYT010000002.1 GCA_029256065.1 Paenibacillaceae bacterium | reverse complement strand
CCGTCTTCCCGCCGAGATGGAGTCGAACATAAACTGGCCCAGCTGGTCGGTGAAGGTTGTGTCGATGGGCAGCGTAGTCCGGCTGTTTACAGTGACCAGAGCGCCCACTATGGGAAGGCGGGTGACCGCGTCCGTTACCAGACCGCTGACAAAGGACACCACAGGCACCAGGCGGAACACCACCATTTTTAATTCTCCCGGCGCCAGCAAAACTGTCTGGGAGTCAGTGGCATGGCCTTCGGCAGTGGCGCTGAGGGTATAAATATCCGGGGCCAGGTCTTCAACAAGAAAACGGCCGTTGCTGTCGGCAAACAGAGTCTGAATCAGGGTGCCGCTGGAGGTAAACAGCTTGATATAGGTATTATTGCTGGTCAATTCAGCGCCATCCACCGTCAATACCTGGCCCCGGATAGATGCGGGCAGAGCAGCCAGCATAACGGAAGCGCTGGTAGTCTGGCCACTTTCCACAATAGCCCCGATAAAGCCCGTTTGATAACCTGGCGCAAACACCGTCAGCGCATAGGAGGAAGGGGCCAGATCATTCACGAGGAATTCGCCGAATTGGCTGGTGGTTACCGCTGCTATGCTTAAACCGGAGGCTTCGGAAAACCGCACATTTACCTCGGCGCCATTAATGGGCAGATCGGTAGCCAGGTCGGTCACAAGACCGCTTATCCCACCGGGATTGGGGGGAAGGGCAAAGTCGATATTCTCCAGCACCTGCCCTGGCTGAAGCTGGACCGCAGCAGACTCTGATGCAAAGCCGGGGGCGGAGGCCACCAGGCTGAGAATACCTGCAGGAAGCTCTCCGATGAAATAGCGGCCGGCGCTATCCGTCTGTGCCCTCCCCCGCGGAGACTCATTCCGGTCAAGGACGAGGACTACGGCATTGGGCAGGGGACGGCCGTCTGTGGCGGTGGCTCTCCCGGACACGGTTCCCGGGTTGGGAAACAGCTGGATCACACAGCTGGCCGTTTGCCCGGGAGATACCAGAGCGCCCACGGGACCGGATGAGTAGGCAAGGGCATGGGCATTCAGAATATACTGGGCGGCGGCCAAATTGGTGAAGCGGAAAGTGCCGTCCTCTTGGGAGTAGACGGAGCTGATGGGCGTATTTTGCAGCGTGTACAGCTGGATCAGAATCCGTGGAATTGCCGGCTCCACCCTGCCTTCGATACTCCCTGGCAGCTGATCCAGCAGGATATCGGTTTGGGTGACGGTATCGGGCTTGATGATGGCACCTGTCTGCCCAATGTTGTAGTTTTGAGCTTGGGTAAGGACCACATAGCTGCCCGGACGCAATCCGTCAATTTGATAAAATCCGTTCTGGTCCGTCATGGCGATGCCCAGGATGATGCCGTTTTGGGTGACAGCCTTAATCAGGGCTCCCCCTATAGGCAGGCTGGTTTGTCTGTCGGCAATGGTTCCTTGAATCGAGCCGGGAAGCGGCGCCAGCACGATCGTCGTAGCCGTTTCCACTCCGGAAGTGACGGTAACCGTCGCACTCTCCGTCCGGTATCCTGCAGCCGCGGCATAAACCGAATAAGTCCCGGGTGCCAGATCATCCGCACGGAATTGGCTGGCCGAATCCACCGCTGGTGTGGCGGCAAGTCCGCCGTTTGCATCGTTAATCCGGATATTGACAGATACGGCTGGCGAAATGGGCACACCCTCATCGTCCACCACCGTTCCCCGGATGGAGCCCGGGTTGGGGAGAAGGGAAATAGATAGAATCGTCACCGTGTCCGCCAGGACGCTTGTGCTGACGATGGCATTCTGGAATCCCCGGAGCGTGACACTCAGCATATAATCCCCGGGTGCAATGCCCTGCAGGATAAATACCCCCTGATTATTGGTAACAGTGCGCTCCCGCAGCATGGAAATACCAAGCAGATTGCTGTTTAAGCCGATCAGGGCGCCTGTCAGCAGAGCCCCGGCGCTGTTGGTTACTGTGCCCCGGATTATACCTGTAGTGGCCTCCAGCACAAATTCCAGCACAGAGGTTTCCAGCGGGCGGATGAAGACACCCAGTGTTTTGGTGGCAAAGCCTTCTGCCGCCGCATTGACGGTATAGCTTTTGGGAAAAAGACCGGACATCATAAATTCGCCGTCGGCATCGGTGGTATCCCGGGCCACCACTGTTCCGTTGTCAATAACGGATACGCTGACGCCGGCAACCGGCTGCCCGCCAGTGGTTCTGACAGTACCCTCCAGCGAGCCGGTAAGCCGTACCAGCAGAACATTGACAACGGTATTTTCCCCTGGACGTACGGTTGCTCCTATGGTCCGGGCGGCAAATGCGGCAGAGGAGAACAGCAGTGTATAGGAATCCGGGGGAAGGGATGTAACGGTATATTGGCCGTTGACATCCGTAATCGTGGTCATTACTGTGAGATCCCGGCTGTCATATATCCGTATGGAAACACCCTCCAAGGGCAGGCCGGTTCCCTCCTCTGTCACAGTTCCGGATATACTGCCCGGAGAAGGCTGCAGGGTAAAATTCAGCGTGGCCGCCTCTCCGGGAAGGGTCTGGATTCCGGCAAGAGAGGTTTCGAAGGCAGGTGCGGTTGCCCGTAGCAAATAGCCCACTCCGGGAACAAGCGAATTGATGGTATATTGGCCGGTTGCCCCGGTTACCGTCTCCGCCTGCACATTGCTGTTCCGGTCCAAAAGCGTAACGGTGGCTCCGGCAATGGGCCCGCCTCCTGCTCCAATGACGGTGCCGGATACGCTTGTGGGACTGGGAGCAAGAGCGGCATTAAATACCCTGGTCACACCCGGCTCCAGGAAAAAATCCGTACTCTGCAATTGGAAGTTGGCAGCGGCCACGGTCAACGAAATGGAGGTGCCGGGGGGCAAATTGCCGATGCTGTATTGACCGGTGGCATCCGTGGCAACGGTGGCGATTCTCACATTGCTCTGGTTGGACACATTCAGTACTGCTCCCTGGATGGGAGCCCCGTCCAGTGCAGAGGTTACGGTCCCCTGCAGGGTAGCGGGTAAGGGCTGCAGCAGCACGTTCAACACAGTCCCTGTGTTGGCGGCAACGGCCACAGCAATAGTCTGGGGCAGAAACAGCGGGTTGCTGAAGGCTGCCGTGTAATTGCCCGGCGGCAGGCCGATCAGGCTGTATACGCCATCGCTGTTGGTGGAGGTGGACGCAGCGGGGGCGCTGCCGCCCTGGGCAGTCAGCGCAACGGCAACACCTGGCTGGGGCAACCCGTTATTGTTCTGCACAATGCCCGAGAGACTGCCTCCGGCCTGGACGGTTATCTCCAGCGAACCGGTTATGTTCGGCAGCATATTGCCGGTGAACTGGTCGATTCCGGTTACGACAAAGGAATTGAACGGCCGGGTTCCCGCCTGGCCGAAAACCGCTCCCAGGTTGTAGGTAAGCTCCACCGTGGCGCCGCTTGCCAGGGTGCCGATGTTCCAGCTAAGCACAGCCGTCAGTGCATTGAAATTGGCATTGCCGATATTAACCGACGTAATCCGGAAAGAGTCCACCCTGTCCGGCAGGAAGGAAACCGTGGCGAACACCGCAGAGGCGGCGCTTGACCCTGCATTCCGTACGGTGAACCTTCCGTTTAAGCTGGCAATGCTGCCTGAGGGAATAACAGATGGAGGGTCAATCAGAGCTTGGGAGACAGACAGCTGGGCGCGCACATTGGCCTGATTCAGTGTCACGGGATCGGAAAACGGGAGATGGTCGCGGTTTACCTGATTAGCAAGCGTTGAGGTAAAGAAGAGGATGCGGATCACAGTATTGGCGTTGATGACAAGCTGGCTGAAGAAGGTGCCCTGGTCCACAAAATAGTCCAGGAAGTAATTTTCCTGTCCGCCAAAATTGGACCCGTCCTGGGTTGGTGTGGCCCGGGCCAGGTCAAAATTGTTCACTGGGCGGGAGAAGTTGTTCCGCTCCGCCGGATCATTCAGGGGATCGCTGCCCACTGAGGTGTTCTGGATCAGGTTAATCTGGCTGGTGCCCCCGTTCAGCGTGAACATCCATTCATAGCTGGACGGGTTGTTGTTTAAATCCAGCAGTACTCCCCAGGTTTGATTCAGAAAACCGCTCCGGGAGCGCGGATCGCCCCTCAGGCGGAAGCGGAAATACACATTCCTTCCGTCATACGCAAAATACGCCGGAGGAAACTGGCTGTTGCCCACGATATCCAGGCTGGCGGGAAATGCGGCATCCGCATTGCCTGTGGGTGGGACGCCTCCTACCGTAATGGGCGTAAATTGGACATTGCTCGGAAACGGCATGTTCTCACCCTTTTCGTCATATGCAAGCTTCCCTCATACTTATGAGCCTGCAAAAGGGAAAAGAATTCTGCTAAGTGGAATTTTTGAATAGGCAAAAACGCCCCGCGCCAGGCCGGATAAGGCCAAGCGGGGACGTTCCTTCACAAGCCAGGCATTGCGGCAGCCAAGGCCTTGCAAAACGGCTTTACAGCTGCACGTTAGGATTGACATCTGCCTCATAATCCACATTGTCGAAGCCGAAGCCGAAGAGCTGCAGGAAATCCTGCCGGTACCCCTCCAGATCTCCCAGCTCCGGCAGGGTTTCGGTGGAGACGGCAGACCATGCCTTATTGATTTCGGACTGAATGCTTGTGTCCATTTCCCAATCGTCCATCCGGATGCGGCCTTCGGTATCCGTAAGAACTTCTCCGTCCGCTCCATAAATCCGTTCCATCATGCGGGCCATTTGCTCGATGCAGCCCTCATGGGTTCCCATGGCCTTCATCTGCTTGTACAGAAGGGAAATGTACAGGGGCACTACGGGAATAGCCGAGCTGGCTTGGGTCACAAGCGCTTTGTTGACGGAGACATACGCTTTGCCGTTATATGGGGCAAGCTCTGCTGTAAGCTGGCGGGCAGCGACCTCCAGATCCTCCTTGGCACGGCCGATGGTCCCCTCCTTGTAAATGGCGTGGGTAACCTCCGGTCCGATGTAGGAATAGGCGAGGGTGATCACATTGTCAGCCAGGAGATCCTCCTTGGCCAGAAGCTGCATCCACAGGCTCCAGTCCTCGCCGCCCATCACCTTGGTGGTATGCCGGATTTCCTCATCGCTGGCGGGCTCCATTGTCACCTCGTTGACCACACCGTTCTGCACATTCACAGATTTATTGGCGAATGCCTGCCCGATGGGCTTCAGCACAGAGGTATACACCTCGCCGCTGACCGGATCTGTTCTGCGCGGTGCCGCTACACTGTAGACGACCATATCCACCTTGCCCAGCTTCTCCCGGACAAGACGTACGGCCTCTTCCTTTATTGCTTGGGAGAAGGCATCGCCGTTCAGGCTTTCCGCCACAAGACCCGCTTCACGCGCAGCCTTCTCGAAGGCGGCGGTGTTGTACCAGCCGGCGGTGGCTGTCCGGTCATCTGTCGCCGGGCGTTCAAAAAACAGCCCGACAGTATCAGCGCCCATACCGAAGGCGGCGGCGATTCGCGATGCCAGGCCATAGCCGGTGGATGCTCCGATTACCAGCACTTTTTTGGCCCCCGCCACAGGCTTTCGGGCCTGTACGGCAGCAATTTGGCGCCGAACACTTTCGGCACAGCCTTCCGGATGGGCAGTGGTGCAGATAAAGCCGCGTATTTTCGGTTTAATGATCATATGGCAGGAGTTCCTCCCTGAAATCATGTGGTATTCCTTGTCCTTCATAATATATATGTTAGCGAGGAGTTTTTCAAGACCAGGTCCTAAATGGACCTGTTTCGTCTACAGATTATAGGGGTAAAAAATAACGAACCCCGCCGGAGATCAATCACGGCAGGGCTCGCTTGAAAGGTTAGGTAATCAACGTTACGCTGCGGGTTCAGAGGTCATTTGGGTATAGAGCTCTTCCCACAGCACGCGACGGGCCGAAACATAGCGTTTCTTGTAGTAGGATTCATCCAGGCTGCTCTTGGTTACGCCCTCATCACTGGCGGAATGGGCAAACATTCCGTCGCCGATGTAGACGCCCACATGCGAAATGCCTTTACCGCTGGTGTTGAAGAACACCAGGTCCCCGGGGCGAAGGTCGGATTTAGGGATCCAATAGCCTTCATCATTCTGGGAAACGGAGCTGCGGGACAGTTCAAAATTGAACTGGGCGAACAGGTACTGGGTGAAGCCCGAACAATCGAATCCCTTCGTGGATGTGCCCCCTGATTTGTAAGGGGTTCCAATTAGGGCGTCGATTTGCTCGTTCAGCGGGGTGGCAGCCGAAGCGGTGCCTGCCGAGAAACTGAGCAGCATGACGGCAGCGACGAGTGCAACAACAGACTTCTTGATGAATGAAAACAACAGGTAAGCCCCTTCCTGGTGCCTGCGAGGTTAGCTGAAGGGTTCGGTTGAAGGTTCCCTATGGTCACTGTGATGCGAGACCAATTCACCCAAAGTGGTTCCCCCGTTTCCCATAAACGGGAATTCGGCATGTTATTTTTTCCAAGTCTAAATATTCTCCCCGCAAGGACAATTTCCTCCTCCACTCTTTAAAAAAAGATAAGGATTTCTTCAGGAATATAGGAAAGTTCACTGAATGGACAAAAGGACCGGGCCATCCTGACCAGATTTTGTCGAATCATCAGTTTAACCCCCACATTGCTTCTTCCTTTCAACCAAAAATCCGGCAGATAACCCCATGCCTCTGAGTTCTTCTTTTATGTATGCGACCGATGAACTAAGTTCATTTTGCAAAAGTCGAAAATTGTTATATATTGCCCTTGTGAGTTTCTTGTGAGCTTGCTATCGTATGATATAATTGCGTGTATTTTTTATCTGATAGAGGGGCGGCAGTATGAAAGCGGCAGGGAAATGGATTGGGATCACTTCGCTTACGGCAGCGCTTATTCTGCTGGTAACGTTGTTATATACAGGATTGGTTGAGCATGGGAGCGCGCCGCCAGCACAAAAGGGAGTTATGGATCTGCGGGGGCTGGGTTTGCCGGAGCGGGGGATGGCACAGCTGAGCGGGGAATGGGAGTTTGTTCCGGACAAGCTACTGGAACCGGGCGACCCTGTGTTTGAACAGCCGGGTGAAGCTATTTACCTGGAGACTCCCTGGACCTGGCGGGGCAAGCATGAGAACGGCGGCGTCCATGCAAAGGGCTCAGGCACATACCGGTTGAAGGTGCTGGTGCCTGCCGATGAAGCTATATACGGAATCAAAATTACGAACATCCGCATGGCCCACAAGCTGTACATTAACGGTCATCTTGAGGGGGGAAGCGGAACCCCCGCTTATACGCGGGAGGAACACAGCCCCGGCAATACACCGTATACGGTGTTTTTTCAGTCGGATAACGATGAAATCGAAATTGTCATTCAAGTGTCCAACCATGTATTTTTTAATGGGGGAATTGCCAGACCCATTCAGCTTGGCGCACAAAGGGACGTGATGATCCAGACGGCGTTAAGCTTGGGAGGGGATCTGGCGTGTGTGCTGATCTTTACCCTGGTGGGCATCCACCAGCTCCTTCAGTATTTGCCCAGGCGCGAGGACCGCAGCTATTTGTATTGCGGGCTGTTCCTGGTGCTGATTGCCATCGGGCAGACCATGCAGGACGAGAAAATTGCCCAGCGGCTCCTTCCCCAGATTCCGTTTGATGTCATCTATAAGGCGCTGGATATCACGATCATTCTCTCTGCCCTGGTAGCCGTGCTGCTGTTCAGCTCCCTAAATAGCCGGATGATGTCCAAGCGGGCGCAGATTATTCTTATCCTCCCGCTGGTTTTATGTGTTGGCGTGATACCGTTTATTCCTTACCATGTTTTCAATGATTTCAAGCTGTATGTGATGTTCTATCTGGCAATTGTAGAGTTTAGCATGGTTTTGGGAATGGTCCGTCTGTACTCCCGGCGGCAAAAAGGCAGCTATGAAAGCAAGGAGCTGCTTTTGTTTATTGCCGCTGTGGTATGTCTGCTGGTTTATCTGGTGGCGGATTCCTTGGCCAAGGAAAGTATGATGTCGTCTGACTTCATCGGCAAGATGGGGGCGGTGCTGTTCACCATCCTGATGAACATACTGCTGGCATTCCGCTTTGCGCGGACCATGGAGGAAACGAAAAGTCTGACCCGCCAATTGACCGCCTCCAACCAGGCCAAGGACGAATTCCTCATCATGACCTCTCATGAAATCCGGACGCCGCTGAACGCCATTATGAATATTACCTCCCATCTTATGGACGATGGGGAGGGCGCGCTCTCCGCCAAGCAGCAGCAGGACCTGCGGCTGGTGAAGGACACCTCCGTCAAGCTGACTATGCTGATGCAGGACCTGATTGATGTTACCCGGCTGCGCCATGGCGAGATGAACATGCAGATTACCTCCGTTAACGTCCGGTCCGTGGCCAAGCTTGTGCTGGATATTCTGCAGTTCGAGCTGGCGGGCAAAAACGTAGCGTTGCTAAACGAAATTCCCGCTGCCCTTTGGGTGCATGCGGACGAAAACCGTCTCCGCCAGGTGCTGTATAATCTGGTGCATAACGCCATCAAGCATACAGAAGCGGGAAGTATTACCTTGAACAGCACAGTTGCCGGAAGTGCGGCCCTGATTACCGTTGAGGATACAGGGGCAGGCATAACACCAGAAAAACAGCAGCGGTTATTGAACAAAGAAGACCCCTTCGGCTATGATTCTCCGGCTGAGGGGTACACCGGAATGGGTGTTGGGCTGTATATCTGCCGCAAGCTGGCGGAGGGTATGAACGGCTCCATGGACATTGAATGGTCTGAGCCCGGCCGGGGCACACGGATGAAAATCAGCCTGCCGCTGGAAGAGGCTGCCGTTTCTGTGGAGGATGGCGGAGGCGCGGAATCCCCCCGGCGCCACTCTCTTCAAATCCTGGAGCCTCTGGACATTGTAGGCGAGCATAAGCAAACTATTCTGATCGTGGATGACGAGCCTTCCAATATTTACACCCTGCTGAACATTCTGCGCCGCCATCCTTACAATTTGCTGTCTGCCTTGTCTGCTAAGGAAGCCTTAGCCCAAATCGCCCGGCATCCGAATATTGACCTGATTATCCTGGACGTGATGATGCCCGATGTGTCCGGCATCGAGCTTTGCCGGATGCTTAGGGAGCAGCATTCCATATTGTCACTGCCCATTCTGTTCGCTACGGCCAAGGACCGTTCCCAGGATGTGGCCTTGGGCTTTGCCGCAGGCGCCAACGACTATGTTACCAAACCCTTCGAAGGGGAAACCATGCTGGCCCGGATTCAGACGCTGCTGGCTATGAAGTCAGCCTTCCAGGAGGCGGTCCGCAATGAGCTGGCCTTCCACCAGGCGCAGATTAAGCCTCATTTCCTGTATAATGCTCTAAGCAGCGTCATCTCCTTCTGTTACACCGACGGGGAAAAGGCGGCGTATCTGCTTTCGCGGCTCAGCCAATATCTCCGCTACATTCTGGATATGGACAGGCATGAGCTGCTGGTGCCGTTATGCCGTGAGCTGGAGCTGATCGAAGCGTATGTGGAAATTGAACGTGCCCGTTTCGACGACCGGTTTGAGTTTGTCAGCCATGTGGAAAAAGGGCTCGAGGAGTTTCCCGTTCCCTCCCTCTGCATTCAGCCGTTTGTGGAAAATGCCATCCGGCATGGCTTCTTCGACCAGGACGGCCGGGGCACCGTTATTCTCACCGTAGACAAGGTGGCGGAAGGGGTGCGGGTAACGATCGAGGATGACGGAACCGGCATACCGGAGGACGTTTTGACCAGAATTGCCGGTCCCGGCAAGCCCGGAGACGGTATCGGAATCGGCATACTCAACATCCGGCGCCGTTTGGAGTCCATTCCGGGGGCCGCCTTGCAGGTAGCCTCGGAGCCGGGCCGCGGGACCAGAATTGAGCTGCGGCTGCCGCGGGATGAGGAAATATGAACAGCTTGGGAAAGGGGGAGAGGGGAATGTTCAGCGTTGTCATCGTGGAGGATGAAAAGCCCATTCTGGAGCTGATGAAGGTAGTTGTGGGCCGCAATCCCCACTGCCGGATTATCGGTGCCTTCAACAATCCGCTGGAGGCACTGGAAAAACTGCCTGAGCTTCAGCCGGACATTGCGTTCCTGGACGTGGAAATGCCCAAGCTGTCCGGCCTTGAGCTGGCCCAGAGGCTGAATGAGTGCTGCGAGGGCACCCGTATTGTGTTTACCACTGCATACAAGGAATACGCTCTGGAGGCATTCCGGGTTTTCGCCTTCGATTATATATTGAAGCCGGTGATGACCAGCGCCATCGACCGGATTACCACCCGCTTGCTGAAGGAGGCAGGCCGTGCGGGAACTGAGGCTGCGCCGCCTGCTGAGTCTGTGCCCAAGGCCTTCATCCGCTGCCTCGGCAGCTTCGAGGTGCGCAGCCCCCAGAATGAATTGGTCCGCTGGCCCACCAAGAAAACGGAAGAGCTGTACGCCTACCTGCTGTGTTGGCCCAATCAGGACATCTCCAAGTGGAAGCTGGTGGATCTCTTGTGGCCGGAGATGAGCGAGGAACGGGCTACCCATAATCTGCACAATACCGTGTACCGGCTGAAAAAGCTCATGAAGGAGCAGGACATCGGGATGGATGTGGTCAAAACCGGAGACGGCTATCTGCTGAAGGCTCTGGATACCGGTTATGATCTGCTGGAGTTTCTGCAAGGCATGCCGGGACCGGGGAAAATGGAGCAGACGGAGCCGGAGCGGCTGGAATCTCTGTTTGCCTTGTACCGCGGGACGCTCTTGGGGCACAAGGATTATATGTGGAAAGTCCAATTGGAGGAAAGCTGCGGCAAGCAATACAGGGCCATCGGCTGCAGTCTGGCAAAGCGCTATCTTGCGGAAGGCGACTGGGACCGGGCGGAGCAGCGGCTGCTCACCTGCCTCTCCTATTATCCCCTGGAAGAGGAGCTGAACCTGCTTCTTATGGAGGTGTACGCGGCATCCGGTAAACGGGAGAGGGTTACCCGGCACTACTCCCTCTTCGAAACCCAGTACCGCAGGGAGATGGGAATGGAAGTACCTGGGGAAATCAGCAGAAAAGTTAAGATGTATATGGAATTGTCGAAAATAATAGATAAACGCCAGTAAAGTGGAAAATAAAAAAGTGGACCCTGCAGCTTAAATGCTGCAGGGTTTTTTGGCATTTAGTGGCCATTTTCTTTGATTTATCCCTGAAAACCGGGGTGAGCCGCAGGAACTAGCATTTTAGCTGGCATCCGACTTTTGAGAGAATTTTGAGAGAAGCCTACTCTATAATAATAACTATTAATAGCGACAAAAGTCGCAGAACGGAGAGTGGTGGCGAAGTGTGGCGAAGGGGCGGACTGATGTTTGCAATACTAATGGCCCTGTTGCTGACCGTAAACGGGTTTTCCGTTTCTGAGGCGGATTCCCCTCCCCGTTATAATGCGGAGGAGCTTTATTCTCATGCAGAGGAGGCAATTTTTTATGTAAGGGTGCTCCGGGAGGATGGAACGCTGAAGGATGTGGGCACCGGGTTTGTGATCCGTCCGGACGGCACGGCACTGACTGCGTACCATGTAGTAGTAGAGACAGAGCAGGTTGAATGCGTGCTGAATGACCTGTCAACAGTGACAGGGCGGGTGATTGCCAGGAACGAAGCGGCTGATACGGCCGTTCTGAAGCTGGAGCAGCCGGCGGACAACGCAGGAATACAACGTACATATCCGTTCATCCCGTTGCGCACGGGTCAGGTGAAGCATGGCGAGAGGGTTTTTGCCATCGGGTTTCCGATGAAGGGAACGAAGATCATCACAGAAGGCATTGTGAATGCGGCCCGTGCTTCCATCAACGGTAGGGACCGGGTGCTGGTTTCGGCAGAGCTGGTCAACGGCATGTCCGGCGGCCCGTTATTGGATGAGCACGGCTATGCGGCAGGCATTCTGTCCGGCTCGCTGCGGACCATGAGCGGCATTCATTTGGCTGTCAGCGCTGAGGAAGCGGCGGCAGTTGCGAAGTGAAGAAAACTATCCACATAAGGTTGCTTTGGGAGGATACATAATGCTGAAAAGGTTAAAAAAGTGGACGTCGGTCATCCTTGCTGCCAGCCTGCTGCCGGCAATGTTTATGCCTGCAGGAACCACGGAAGTGAAGGCGGCAGGACAGTATGAGGATGTGTTTATTAATCAGAGAAAGATTTATAATGCCAGTACGATTAGCAAGAACCCCGCGGTTCCCGCGATATCGGGTGAAAGTGACGTAGGAGAGTATGACGCTTGGATGTGGTTCTACCAGCAGAGCAGAGGCGCTGGGTTTCCAGGGGTTAATATTGCGTATGGAGGAGATAGCCTCTCTGGGGGTACAGAACATGCAAGTGATTTCAAGGGTTCTATTCATGTGGCCGATATACCCGGTTTGCAGGCGCTTGCCGCCAGTGGTCAAGGGCAATTTCGCTTCTTCATCAACACGATGTGGGAATCTGATGACGACTTCATCAGTATGGAGGTCGAAACGAACAGGTCAGGCTACTACAAGTATAGGGAGGAGAATGGGGGGAGCAATCCCGACCGCAATGATAATGTTGATACGGGCTGGCAGACACTTGACCCCAATGATGTGATCACCATTACATTGGTCCGGGATGGAACCGCCGCTTTTGACGGGCTACATCTGTATTTCCGGGATATCACTCCGCCGAAGATGGAGGACTATCAATTTACCTCCACCGGTACAGAACGTGACAACACCACCATTGGTGAGAAAGAACTGTTTATAAAAGCCGATGAAAATCTGAAGCTTGACTATCCCTTCAGCGAGCTGGTCAAACCGAGCTCGCCGGGGGATGCCGCTGACCTCAACGTCCATTATCTATTTACCAACCCGGCCGGAACGGGCTTGCCAGGAGCCGGGCAAAACCAGGCGATGAAGCTGCCGGCTTCAACCAATTGGAGCCAGTTTACAGACAGGCTGGCTTATTCCTACTCTCCCACGCCCCTCCATCATTCAGGCAATCTGCCGATCAAGAACGGCGGAGAACTGATGTCGCTTCCTTCAAGCGGTGGACTGAACGATTACTCGCTTAAGGAAAAAATTATTGCCGCCGATTTTCATGATCCTGCCGGCAATCCGCTAATTGTCAGCAATTTCGGCAAGAAGGCTTCTGCTGCCGGTTCCTCCTTTTTAAGCGGCAAGGCGATAAATCCATTTGATGAACATGTCGATCCGGATGAGACGATCAATGGTAATGACGGCTATCGTGTAATTGTCGACGCCGTTCCGCCCAAATATTCTTTTGTGGCCAACGGCATTCAGCCTGAAATCGTCACGGGGAGTACCTTGAATGGCGGAGATGTGATTGATTTCAAGGTACAGCTTACGGAGAAGGTCATTATTAAAGACAGCTTGGACTCAGATGATTTATTTCTTTATTTCAATAATGGCATGAAAGCCAAATATGTAAGCGGCATGAACGAGGACGTCTGGATGTTCGAGGCTAAGGTAACAGATGCCGATGTGGACGTGGCGCTGCTGAAGGTGATTGCCCTCACCCATGAAAGCCGTGCACCGGGCTACGCCGACAAAGGTGTGATCCAGGATTATGCCGGCAATCTGCTGATGGATGCGGCCAACACCAGCAAATCGTCAGAGCCTGTTCCCACAGATCCCTCCCAGCGGATCGCTGAAACCAAGATCGACTGGGCAAAGCTGTCCATTGATAATCAGGATCCGGAATTCAGCTACAACTATGACAGCGATGGTGCAACCGATGCGGTCTACGGCAAAAAAGGGAAAATCACCATTGACGCCAATGACCCATCGGTGACGGCTCCCCCTCTTGATCCGGATGAGGCTGGTTTCGTACGGCCAAGCCGTGGCATCTACCGTCCGCTGAATATGACCGGCGGTACCGGAAGCAACTCTCCAGGAGTGGGGTTGGTTTTTTACTACTGGAGCAATAATGCGGAGAACCCGCTCAAAGGTAAAGAAGCCGATCATTATGCCGCAGTAAAGCGGTATTCACTGACAGGACTGCAGCCAAGCAATGGTCTGTATCCGGATTTAACGGGTTTGAAATTTATGGTCGCCAATAACAAAACCAACCTTCTTTCTCCTCCGGCAGAGGCCCTCGCCTCTGAAGCAAGCGGCCCCTGGTACCTGCATACCTGGACAGCAGATATGACATGGGATACGGCCCGGGAACTGATGCAATACAAGAAGAAGAAGGTATTCGAAACCGATAACGCGGCCCAATATGCCGCTTGGAAGAATGAGTATCTGGCGGGTCATCCCGGTGCTTCCGATGCGGATGCGGAAATCTATGCTTCCGGCAAAGCACTGGTGGCAGTAGGGGAATATGAAAATCTGGCCATGTGGACGCCAGATGATTTCAAATTCGATGACTCCAACTGGATTTACAACAAAGCCACTCTGCTGCTGGATAATAAAGCCCCTGAACTCTACGCAGAGCTTGGCAGCGGCCAGGACACTGCCCAGGTTGAAGCAAAGATAACAGCAACTGATAAGCATAGCGGTATCGACCCCGCCAAGCTGCAATACCAATGGGTGAAGGAAAATGAAGCGCCAAGTGGAATAGCGTGGAGTGTCGTTCCTGCAGACCATATTGTCTCCACCCAAAACCATGTTTTTGAAGACGGCAGCTATGTTTTGTATCTGCAGGCTGCGGACTATGCCGGAAATACAACCGCTGCACAAATGAAGGATGTTGCCAAAGTGAATTCCTCCAAGAAAATGGAGATTTCCTTTTCTTCAACATCGGATACCTACATGAAGAGCCGGGATGTGGAATTCTCCTTTAAAGGAATCGAGAACAGCATCCAAGTGGAGGAGATTGCCTATACGTTCAGCAATACCGTGGTGCGCCCGGCGGACGGCCAATTTAAGCCCACAGTCAGTGCTGCCGTATACGGGAATAACCCAACAGCCGGTGATTTGACAGTGGACACCGGCATCACTGTGGAGCCTTCCGTCACTAACTCCGTTTATGGGGCTAACACCGTTACCTCGGCGGTTTATGATGCTGTGGTTCGGATTCCGGCAGACACCACGCTGAACGGAGAGCAATATCTGCATATTCGGGTCAAAGAATTGGATGGACAAAACTATTACTTCAACCAATTGTACAAGCTCGATAATACTGCGCCTGCTGTTACATTCAACATCAACGGCGTTAACTACGCGAAACCAAGCCACACTGTCGTTGTAACGGCAACCGAGCCGTACCGGCAGGATGGCATGACGGTGAAGTACCTGTGGCTCCGGGAGGAAATTCCAGCGCCAGGTGAGGGAACGGCAGGCTGGCAAACTCTCCCTGAGGATCATAAGGCTGTGCTGGATAACTCCGGACTGGTCGTTGGAGAAACCGCCAACTTCATCTTGTATGTCCTGGCTGCAGACGGGGCCGGCAACACTGCCGTTACCCACACGGGAACATTCCTGCTGTCCCGCGAGGATGACCGTCCGGTGCAGGTGCTCCAATCTGATCTCATCGCCTTCGAGGGCAACGATACCGACGGATACAAGGCTGTGCTCCAGCTGGAGCTGCAAAATTCAACCAAGGACGGCTATGAATATGCCGTATCCAAGGATAACGGCGCCACATGGACCACTTGGATGCCATATACCAATTTTGTCCGTATTTCTGTTGATGAAAAAACACCGTCCCAACTGAAGCTGAAGGTGAAATTCCGCTCTCCCTATGGAGGCGAAAGCAGTCCGGCCGATGTGGATACCAAGGGATTCAACCCTGAGGCAGATCCGCTGTACGGTATTGTCTCCTACAGCACCTTGAAGTCGGTAGGCAGCGGTGCCGTAGCATTGACCATATCGGTTCCGGCAGGTGTGAAGGTGAAGCCTTCCACTACGGAAAATCCTGCAGCTCCGGTACATGCCAAGGGCAATACCTACAATATCCCGCAGAACGGCGTATACACCTTTGACATGACCGATCTGACCGCACCTGACCGCAATGCTAAGCTCGTGGCAGTCGTGAAGAATATTGACGATACTCCTCCTGAAGGAGTGATTGTTTACAACATTACCGGGCCAACTTCCTCCAATGTGACAGCTGAGCTGCAAACCTCGGAGCCGGTGCGGGTGTTGAACAATGACGGCAGCAGACGCCATATATTTACGGAGAACGACACCTTCACCTTTGAATTCGAGGATGAAGCAGGCAACAAAAACACGCTGGCGGCGACAGTCGGCAACATCGACAAAACGCCCCCCTCCGTTAAAATTGTGGCGGCATATACGTACGGTACCAACGGATCAAAAACCTTTAAGACCATCACAGACAACCAAGGCAATGTGGTTTTGGCTGAGGGTGTTGTGCTGAGCGCAGCCAAAACCGCTGACAGCGCCAAGGACTTTACAATCGTTCAGGGCCAAAGCCCGGTTACGATGCTGGAGAACGGCAAGGTGGAATTTGCCGTCCGGGACCAAATGGGCAATACCACGGTTCTGGAACAGGAGATTGCTTATATCGCTCCGGCGTTCACCGCACCGCAAATTGTCTACGAATACGTGGATGAGAACGGGACGCTGCTCCCTCCGGAAAAAATCGTGACCATCGGCGGCAAAACCTATGCCAAAGGCAAGGTGAAGGTAACCTTGAGCGGACAGGTCGGCTCTCCTAATAAGATCTTCCTGGGAACTGCACCGTCCTTGCAAGATGGAAGCTACGTAAACCAGTTAAGCGGCCCGGATGGCAGCTACAGCCACTCAGCCGTTTACAGCACCAACGGGCGCACAAGAATTGCAATCACCGATCTTCTGGGACATACAGTGCTTTCCCAAATTGAAGTATCGGGTTTGGATAATACGGCGCCTGAACTCGTACTGAACCGTCCTGTTGCCTCCCTTATCCGGAACCAGGTTGGCTTTAACCCTTACACCGATTTGGGCGGGTATACAGTTTCCGACAATCTGTCTGCTGCGGATAACCTGACCGTGTCCATCAGTGATCTGGACCTGACCAAAACAGGCAAGCAAACCGTTACCTACACTGTGACGGATGAGGTTGGCAATAGCACAAGCATCAGCCAATCGGTTGTGGTTATGCCGGATACCGGGCTGCTTATTACCGGTAACGGGGAAATCTTGTCCGCTAATGCAGAGGAATCCATTTTGTTCGATACCAACAAAATCACCTTCCGCGTACAGGGTTATGACGAAATGATGGTCGGAGGAGCAAAGGCAACCAATGAACGGGCTACCTTTACAATTCTGTATCATTCCGGACTGTACCGGGAAGGGCAAATGAAATATATTGCCGAGGAAATATCCTACGAAGCACTGACCGCACAGCAATTCCAGGTTACCTTCCCCAAAGCAGGCTGGTACACCATTATTGTCAGAACGCAAGAGAGAGAAAGGGAGTTCGCTTCCTTCTTTGTGGGCAATACGGATTAAGCCAATCCCAAGAATGAAGGAGTCAAAAGCGGATGAGAGGATTTAAACAGGCAATCGCCATTTTACTTGTTGCCATGCTGGCATTTGGGCTTCCGGTCTCGGCCTTTGCCAATGAAATAGGCAAGGAAGACGTAACGGTGTTAAGCAACAGCTTCGTCAAGGTGACGGTCAATAACCATACGGGCCGCTTTGCGGTCCGGACGGTGGACGGCCAACCCGTCCGCAAGAATGACCAGAACGTGAATATGATGTTTCAGGGAGATGATCCTGAAACCTCCTTTACCACTTTCCGGATTGACGGAACAGACTATATTTTTGGCAACCCCTATAAATTCGGAGCGGACTTCTTCTCGGAGATTTCCACTCCGCGGGTTGTGGAAAATTCGGACGGCACCAAGCAAATCGAGACCACCTGGAGCATCAAGGGGATTCAAATCACGCAGATTCTGAAGCTCTATATCAACACCTCCGACAAGATGAATGCCGGCAACGTGAATGTCGGCTACATCGTCAACAACCCGACTCAAGCGGATGTGCAGGTAGGCTCCCGGATTCTCTTGGATACCATGCTGGGCAGCAATGACGGCCCCGCCTTTCAGGTAGGTACTGCGTATAAGGTGCCGCTGCAGGTAGAGCGCAGGTTGATGGATGCGGACAAGCTGCCCTCCACGATTTCCGAAGAGGAGAAGCCGCTGCATACCCTACCCGGCTATTGGGTCATGAAGGACAAATACGACAGCTCCAATCCGTTGGCCACCAATGTCATGGCATACGGCTTTAACAACTTTTCGGAGAATGACATCAACATTGTGGATGAAATGGTGGTTGGCCACTGGGCTAAAATGGCCAACACCAAGTGGGATTATGAAATCAATCCCAATCTGGATTTCACCACGGACACCAATGACTATGGCTCGGCGGATTCTGCCGTAGCGCTGTATTGGAATCCCGACCGGGTGCCGGCCGGGTCTGCCCGCAGCTTCGAAACCGTCTATGGTTTGGGTGAAATTATCCAGCCCGATAAGGTTTTCTCCATCCGCTATATTGATCCTGTGAACCAATTGGCTACTCTCGACGACAGCAGCGGCTATGAGAATGAGGGAGTTTTCGATATTACCGCAGAGATTGAAAATCTGGCCGACTTTAAAATGGAGCAATCCAGCATCCATGTCAGTCTGCAGTTGGACAATGCGCTGAAGTTCGTGGAGCTGGATGACAGGGGGCAGGTAGTCAGAGGCGCTGACGGAAAAATCAAGACTCTGGCAGGCAGCAGCCAGAACGCCATTTTCTACAAGGAAGCAACGCCGGCGGAGGCCGAGTTGGGAATCCAGCCCCCCTTCAAGCCGGGTGAAACGGTGACAGCCTCCTTCAAGGTGATGGCCAAGGGCCGCCCCTGGCCGACAACTCCGGAATATATGCTGTCTGTAAGCAGCCCGGAAACGGAAAAGAAGCTGGACGGAGTAACGGATGAGTCGATTAAGGCCCAGTACAAATCCAGCAAGGCCAACTTTGTCTTCTTGCCTCCGGTAGGGGTTGCTGCACAAACCTTTGTGTATGCCATGTCTCCGGAGGAGGCCTACTCGACGGATGTCAAATATATCACATTGAATTTGTCCAATGTGGAGGCATATAACCCAGGCAATGCCACATCGCCGCCTAACTTTGACCTGTATTTGAAAGAAATTGCAACAGGCAACCGTTACAAGGTACCGGTGAGTGATTCTGTTATTCTTCAACCTGCCAATGACGGCATGCTGGGTGACATGCGGATTACTTACCGCACAGGCGATCTTGTGGATGCCAAGGGTGAGGTGATGAAGGATAGCAGCGGCAAGGAGCTGAAGGATCTTGGCCCCACACTGCCTTTGGGCGAATATCAGGTAGAGGTGGACTATAAGGACACGGCCGATACGGCAGGACTGTATGATTTGATCACAACCCAACGCTTTGCAGTCACTGAGAATGAGTCAGCCCGTGTGAAAAAAGCAAATATCCTGGCAGTAGTCAAATCAACCTTTGATCTGACAGAAGACTATAAGGACATGAAGGAATCTTACGAGGAGGCGTTCCCGGGAGAGGAACTGCCATCCAAGGTGGATCTGGAAGCGATGAAAAATACCTTTGCCAGCGCCATGAGCAAGATGGTATTGGCCGGCAAAGCCCTTGACCCGGAATTCAGCGGAGAGTATCTGGAGAAGCCGGAGGAAATTCCCGCCTACCGTCTGGAGGCCTTCGAAAGCGAGGAGGAGCTGGAGGCCTTCAAGGAAGAGCTTGCCGGAGAGGAACCGGGAGTCGGCAGCGACGAGGAGGAGGAAAGCGGAGACGAGGTTCTGGTTGAAATCCGCGGGATGATTAACCGCATCGGCAGCGGCGAGGATGCGCAGTACGTGGTGGACACCACCAGTGAACCGGCCATCATCAACAATGCCGTAGCCTACCGCGGCAAGGATATGGTATTTGCCCAAGGGCAGCTGGATGTGCTGGGTCTAAGCACGATTTCGGGAGCGGCCGATTCTCCCTTTTTCCGCACCCTGGCGGTGAAGGGTGACGGTACCCTCTCCGTAGCCAGCAGCGGTTTCATCTTTCATAGCGGTGAATGGACACTGGATTTCTATAATGGCTTCAGCAAATCATTATCGCAATCGGATGATGAGGATGATGACGATGAGGAGGAAGAGGAGCCGGAGGACGGGGATCAGGACAAGGATAAAAAGCAAGAAGGCGGAGAGGACGACTCTCTGAACGGTTCCTTGGAATGGGCAACCGGCGGTTTATCCGACCGGTTAAATCCCTTGCGCCAGTTGGTCATTGAGGACGTATATTTCAACCGGCACAGCCTGTTTGCCGCTCCCAGCTTCTCCATCAGCGGCTTCGGGATGAAATTCAGCGAATTTATTCTCCGTCCGGGCGGAATCTCTTTTGGCGGCAGCATCAACCTTAAGATCGTTGAATCGGAAATCAACAACGTTGTTTTCAATGATAAGGGTTTTGTGGGGATTGACGCCAATCTGAAGTTTGATCTGAATGAGGGCATCGGTTTAATTAGCTCAAGCAAAAAAGGCGAGGATGACCCGGAGCTGCCCTCCGGTGAAATTACCATTGTCCACTATGTGCAGGAAGTGGAGGATGTCTCCAATACCTACGGCATTAAGTTCAAAGCGGAGCTGGCCAGCTTCGGCGTGGGAGTGGAGCTTGCCTTCAAGCAGGTGCCGGACAAGCGGATTCTGCCGGATGTCATTGGCTTCGAGGCGGAGCTGGGCGACCCCGGCGTCATGATTGCCGGCGCCACCTACCTGCAAGGCATCCGCGGCGCTATCCGCGAGCTGGCGGATACCATTGCCGGGGAAGGAAATGTGCCGCTGACCATTGAAGCGGGAGCGGATATTTCCTTCGGCATACCTCCTGCCACCTTCTATGGCAGCATTGATTTGACCCTGAAGAAAACAGGCATCCGGATTGTAGGAGCTCTGGATTATTCGCCGAGCCCCAATTCCGAGCGGCTGACTATGATCACGGAGGCAAAAATTGCCGCCCAATGGGCAACGCCTTGGTTCGTCAGTGCATCTGTGGAAGTGGACGTGCTGGGCTGGGATGTCATTATTGGTAAGGCCTCATTGTTTGTGGGCCAGAATTTGATTAAGAACCGGATCGATTTCGAGGGTTTCCTCAGCGCCAAGCTGCAAATTCCTTCAGATGTCCCGGTTGTGGGCGGCATGCCCCTGGCCGGTGTTTCCTTGGGGATCAACAATGATAAGATGTGGGGCAGCTACACCCTTCTTTTCATTACCTTGGGTGTGACCTACTACTTTAACGGAGGCATTGAATTCGGCACCTCCGGCGAAACGCTGCCGGAAGGTCTGGCGTATTTGCGGATTCAGGATCCGGAGACAGGTCCCAAGCTGATTGTATTGGGTCAAGGCGTGGAAACATTGGCTACCTCTTGGGTGACCAAGGAAGACACGCTTCATGAAATTGAATACCACAGTGTAGCTAATGGTGTGGACCTGCTGGATAACGGCTCCTTTGGAGTGGGCATCGGCGGCATCAAGGTTTCGGATGAAGGACGGTTGCATGAGATTCCCATGAGCTCCGTTTCCGGGGATGCACTGTTGGAGGTGGAGTATTCCGGAAATAACGTGCCGAATCTGGTTATGAAGGATAACAACGGTCAGGACTATCCGTTGTTCTATGATGTGAACAGAACGAATGATCCGGATGCCAATGCTTTTACCCAGGAAATTAATGGACAGAACGGTCTTGTGAAAAAGGTCTACATTGCCGTACCGGCAAATCAAGCCGGCGGAACATGGAAGCTGTACGCCGACCAGCAAGTGGATTCCAGACTTCTGAATATTCCGATCGTCTCCAAGCTGGACGAAGTCCGTTTGACGAAGCCGGACCAAAACCCGAACACATTTACGGCTTCCTGGAAGGTAGCCAATGCCAAGCCGGGAGATACGGTAAGCCTCTATTTGACCAAGGATGCCGTTCTGCCTCCTGCCGCCGCAGGAGAAGAAGCAGCAGCTCCAGGCTCGGCAGGACTTCTGGTAGCCAAGGATCTGGAGGTTACCGCCGGAGGCAATATGTCCGGCACAACAGCAACAGGCAGCACGGTGATTGATGTGTCCCAGGTTTCGCTTTTGGGCGCTACTGAGGATATCCGTGGTTTGCTGCCCCAAGGCGACTATTATTTGCGGGCGGAGCTGAAATCCTCCAACACCTTCGGCACGAAGACCAGCGCGGACAAGTTCACCGTAATCGATCCGCTGGCACCCGGAGAGGTGCAGGATGTTTCGGTAAAACCTGCAGGCAACGGATATTTCGATCTCTCCTTCCGTCCTGCAGCCAAGAAACCGGCCCAAGCCGGCTTCGGGCACAGCTACAGCATCGAGGTGATGCAGGAGCAAAACGGAACGCTGACGGAATATGGCAGCTTCGCTTCCCTCCTGTTTACGGAAGAAGAGCTGGCCCCCTACTGGAATGCCCAAAGCGGCAAGTATGAAGGCATCCGCCTGGGCGGCTGGACCCGGGTTTCCCGTTCCAGCGCAGTGGATCAATCCACCCTGGTCAGCAAGCCTATTGAAGGGGAACCCGTCTCCTACCAGGGGCTGCAGGTTGGACAAAAATATGTGGTTGGCGTATTGGCAGCAGTAAAACCCGATAAAGCATCCGACAAGAATGAAAATCTGCATTATTCCAACCGGACGGATACGGCAAACACCTTGCTGCCTGTTCCTGCAAAACCGGTTCTCGGCATTAAAACCTCGGATAGTGTGAAGGTAGCGGAGGCAACCAATGCTTACGCGGATGTGCTGACCAGCGCCACACAGCAGAGGATTCTCCTCACCTCCGACCAGCAAAATACAGAGGTGGAGGCTTTGTATGACGGCCGGTCCGTTGGCAAAACCCAACTGGCTGACAATGGCTCCGGCAGCTCAGGAGCATTGGACTTTTCCAGCTTTACAACAGACGGAACGTATGCGGTGGAATTGCGGTCCACCAACAAACAGACCGGCGATTTCTCCATTACGATGCTGTATCTGACAGTGGATACCATTGCTCCGGTACTCTATCTTGACACTCCGCTTACCGGCGACCGTACTGCCGGCGGGAAAATACGGGTAGAAGGGCAAACCAGCAACGATGCGGAGCTCAGGGTAAACGGGCAGCGTGTGACGGTAGGCCAGGACGGCCGGTTCGCAGGTGACATTACCGTTTCCGGAAGTGAGCCGAAGCTTGATCTGGTGTTTGAAGCAGTAGACCGGGCTGGCAACAGCAACGGCACAACCGTGGAGGTGACCAACGGCGGTTACCAGGTGCCTGTGGCGCTGGTGCTGCGGAAGCTGCCCAATTTGTACGTACAGGATGAAAAGAAGGCAGAAGCGTTCCTGCGGTACCCGGATGGCCTTGATGAGGCCAAAAAGCTCAAGTTTAAGGAAGTAGCCGTACCTGCGGCAGATTTGGATAAACTGACTTACTCCCTTTACACCGGTGAAGCGGCCAGTGTATCAGGTAGCGGCACGGTCAAGGCGGTATCCGAGGGTGCAGCTATTGTGAAGGCCGATTACCAGCTTACCGATGATGTTGTTCTCCAGGGGATGACCGTGGTGGATGTGACCAGCGAGGTCAAGGCTTATACCGCTGCTGTCGCCAACAAGGCCGGCGTTACCAAGGTGAATGTGGTATCTGCCGGAGAGATGGCGGATGCGGAGCTGGTGTATAAGGTGTATCCGGCGGCAAGCGCAGCTCTCGCAGCCCCCCGGTACAAGGATGATGTAAGCGGATGGGCGCTCCTCCCGGCGGACGGTGTTGTATCCGCAGTGGCCGGTGACAAAATCGGGGTAGCCAAACGGGCAGTAGGGGGCAAACAAGCGTTGGCTGTTTCCACGCTGATGCCTGCAAGTGTATGGAGTCAGTCAGGAGGCTTCCCTGGCGGTGGAGGCGGCGGTGCTCCAGGTAACTCGGACATTAAAGCCAACGGTGACACCGTTCAAACCGAGATGCGCAATGACCGCTTGGCGGCCCGGATTGACAAAGCGGGAACCAGCGCCGCCAATCCGAAGCAGCTGCTGATCGAAGGCAATAACACGCTGGTAAACGGCTACGAGTTTGAAATCGGCTCCAGCCTGCTGGCCCAAGCAGCCAAGAACGGACAAACCCTCCGTTTGGCACTGCCCTTCGCGGATCTGGCCATTCCGGCTAATCTTGCAGCTGAGTCCGGCAAGGATCTGAAGCTTGTGCTGGAGAAAAACACCGCTTCCGAAAAAGCAGAGCTGGAAAAGGTCGCCGCTTCTCTCCAGGCTGAACTGCTGGGAGACGGAGAAGGCGTCACCTTTGAAATTAACCAATCCGGAATTTATGCCGGACGTTCCATTGCTGCAAGAGTGGCGATTCCCGACAGCATTGCTGCCAAGGATATCACAGGCGTGGTGCTGAGAAGCAAAAACGGCGATTGGACCACTGTTCCATGGAAACTGGATATCGACAACAACAAAGCGTATGTGAATGTGACCTTGACCGATGATGGCAGCATTGCCTTCATCAAGAACAACCCTTCCTTTGCCGATGTGGCTGCAGACAGCTGGGCCAAGGATGTGATTGCAGAAGCCAGCGGTAAGCTGTTCATGCTGGGCCGCGGAGCGGATGAATTCGCTCCCGACAGCCGCATTACCCGTGCGGAATATCCCACTGTGCTGCTCCGTGTGCTTGGTCTGATGAGCCAGCAAGCCACATCAGGCTTCACCGATGTATCCGCGGATGACTGGTTCAGCCGCAGTGTTGCCATCGCTTCCGCTAACGGTCTGGTGGACGGCTTCGAGGACGGTACCTTCCGTCCCGGAGGTGAACTCACCCGGTTGGAGGCTATGGTTATGGCAGGCCGGGCGCTCACGCTGCTTGGAGGAAATACGGCAGTGAATGAAGCGGACGTCAATACGATTCTGGGTGCGTTTGAGGACGGGACGTCCATTCCGGAATGGGCAAGAGAAGCTGTTGCTCTCTGTATCCGTGAGGGAATTATTAACGGCCAGGATCAAGCTCTGCTTCCGGACGGAGCGCTTACCCGCGCCCAAGCTGCGGCAATCGCAGCCCGGTTGAATCAGAAGGTACCCGTAGGCAAGCTGTAAGAAGTTAAGAGCAATCCGACTATGAGAGCAGGAAGGTGCTTTATGCTTTTCAGACAAAAGTGGATCAAGCTTGTCTGCTGCCTTCTGCTGCTGGTCTCCTTTGTCCCCGCAGGTCTGGGGGCAAAGGCGGCAAGCGGCAGCTGGTCAAGCTATGCGGATACCACATGGTATAACGCGGACTATGTGACATTTACCATTGATACATCCGAAAAGCTGGCAGGTGTTTCCGAGCTGGTTTACGGCGGTATCGACTTCAAGGGCAAAATCCTGGAGATTGTAACCGACCTGGATTTGTCGGCTCATGAATGGCGCCCCATCGGTACGCCTGAGCAGCCGTTCCGCGGCGTTATGATGGGGCCGATGGGCTCCAATAAGGCTGTAACCGGTCTTACCGTAAACAGCGGTGATTATGCCGGTCTGGTCGGCTATATGTATGAAGGCACCATTGGCCGCTTAAATTTGGAGGGCAGCATTAATCTTCACGTTAACGGCGGCAATGCATATGCCGGTGCCGTGGCTGGATATATGGATCATAAAAGTACCATTCTTGATGTAAAAAGCAATGTGGAGATTCAAATTACCGGTTCCCCGGCCGCACATGTCCAGGCCGGCGGTATAGTAGGCAGCAGCGTTGGCCTCCTGTCCAATGTGGAAAACCGGGGCGGCATCACAGTAAACGGTGTGGGTGAGGTACAGGCCGGCGGTATTACCGGAGCAGGCAGCGGTGAGCTGGTGTTGAAGAAAAACGATAACAAGGGACCCGTCAGTGTAACCGGAAGTGTCTACCGGTCCGACGCGGGTGGCATTATCGGTTTTGCCCATGGAAAGCTGGATATGGATGAGGAAGATACCTTCATCCGCAACAGCGGCCAGCTCACGGTGCAGAATACCGGTAGCGGCGCTTTGGGCGGGATTGTGGGCAGGGCAGGACCGGCAGCGGCTGTAGAATTTTCGGCTCTGACCACCAACTCGGGAGGAATCCGTCTTGATGCCGGTTCTTCCGCGGCGGATACCTACGCAGGCGGTTTGATCGGCTCCCTGGAAATTCCCCAGGCGACCAACTCCCGTGCGGCATTTGTCCAATCGGGTGAAATTGTTCACCATGGCGGCATACGCGCATATACGGGCGGCATTGCCGGCAGCGTTACTGGTGACCTGGTTTGGACCCAAGCCTTCTCAGGGACCGTGCCTGTAACGGTCAGTGGCGTATCTGAGCTGTACACCGGCGGTTTGGTCGGTAAGGCTGGCGCGGCTCTGGCTTTCGATAGTGCGGCGGTCAATCAGGGAGCGGTCCAGGTTGACGCTTCCGGTAATCATGTGTATACCGGCGGTTTGGCAGGGTATGCGGCCAATAGCCTGACACTGGGCAATAGTGCGGCAGCAGCATATAGCAACACCGGCGGCATTACGGTCACCGGTACGGCATCCGATGTGTATACCGGCGGCATTATCGCCAACAGGTCTTATACAAAGGCAGCCAATAATGTGGCAAGCAGCGGGGCCATTGCAGTAACAGGCGCACAGCGTTTGTACACCGGCGGTTATTTCGGGATGGTGTCAGGAACTGATCCTGCAGTTGCGGGAGAAGCCTTTGCCTCCTCCATTCATGTAACCTCCACTGCGTCTGCGGACGAGGCGCATGACGTATACACCGGCGGCATTGCCGGTTACCTGAACGGCAATTCCATCAGCAATGTGACAGTTGGCGGCACCGCTTCGACTTCGGTCGTCCTTCATTCCGACGGGCAGGTAGGCGGTGTAGCCGGTTACGCCAACGGGGAAATTGCCCAGGCTGCAGTCCATCAAGCCCGGATAGAAGCTACAGGAGCTGGCGGCACAGCAGGCGGCATTGCCGGTCTGGCCCAAGGCCGCATCTCGGTAGCATCCGTTGGGAATGCAGCACCTGAAGCCGATTCCTACAAGGTAAGCATCGCAGTGGAAGCTTCTGAGGTTGCTGCCGGTGGTGTAATCGGCAAGGACAGCGGGAATCTCCGTTTGGAGTCTATCACGGCCTCCGGCATCAGCCTGGAATCCAGCGCTGCGGCAGCCCAAGTGAAGCTGGGCGGTCTTGCCGGGATTACTTCAGCCCAGACAATGGCAGGTACACAGGAAACACCGGTCAGTGTTCATCACATTACGGCCAGTGCGGCCGGTGATGACAATGCTGTGGGCGGGGTAATCGGACGCAATGAAACTCCGTTAGACAGAGAACGTCTGAAGCAGGTATTTGATATTTCCATCCAAGTCCAAGGCAACCGTTCCATATTGGGCGGCATTACCGGCTCCAATAGCGGTGTGCTGACGGATTTGGAAGCTACCGGTATCGAGATTGTCTCCGGCGGTGCGGACAACCAGGCAGGCGGTCTGGCAGGATACACGGACGCGGCGGTTATCCGTCCTCTGGTTTATGCAGGTGAAGCGGGACTCACACTGACACTGCAAGGAGCAGGTGCTTCCGCAGGCGGCGTGGCTGGGTTAGTGAAGAACGCCTCAGTTACCGGAGATGGAACTGCAAGCAGCTCTGCTGGGCTTGTTGTGAATGCCGAGGCAACCGCAAGCGGTGCCCGCATCGGTGGCATCGTCGGCTTCAGCGATGCTTCGCCGCTGACCGACGTGATTGCCGAAAGTCCGATTGTGACGGCTAAAGGCGCGAATTCGTTGGCAGGCGGTTTGGCAGGTGAAATTACCGGTGCCAATATTACCGACTCCGCAGTCAGAGGCATGCTGCCTGAATATGCAGTGTTCAACCTCTATGGCGCGGACAGCAAAGTCGGCGGTGTAGCTGGTAAGGCGCAGAATAGTGCCATTACCGGAGATTCAGCCCAAACGAATGTGGAAAATCTGCTAATTACTGGCGCTGATACTGCCGCAGGCCTGACAGCAGGCGGAGTTGCAGGTCATTTGACAGATGGAAGTCTGAACAATCTTTTTGGCCAGCTGGTGAAGCTGACGGTCAAGGGCCCTCATTCTACCGTTGGCGGCCTGGCAGGCTATAACCGCGGCTTGGCCGGCTATGGAGAAGAGGGACAGGCTCAGGTTATCCGGGGCAGCTATCTGGAGAACCTGACCATCAACTTGGCCGCTACTGCCGCTTCCTCCACAACCGGTGGTTTAATCGGCATCAATGATGAACGGACCGATGAGGACGCTGAAGTTAATATTGCTTCAGCGGTAAGCTCCATCGGAAGCAGCCGGTACACCGGGAGTGTTACGGTACATGGACCGGGTTCGGTTACCGGCGGATTGATCGGTGAAAACCGCAGCGTTGTCGCCAACAACAGCATTGCCGAAAAGCTTCCGGTTCTGTCTGACGGCAATAACAGCACGGTAGGCGGACTCATCGGCCAAAACTCCGGCAAGGGTACGGTGTACTATTCGTACTCCAATGCCATCGTAACGGCCAGCGGTGAATCCACTGTCATCGGCGGACTTGCCGGATTGAATGCAGGCCATGTCATTGCTTCGTATACAGAGACAGATCTTACGGGAAATGCGGTGGGAACCAGCGGCGAATATGCGGCGCTGGGTGGTCTCGTCGGTAAAAATACAGGCGAGATCAGAAACAGCTTCACCTCCGCAGTGGTTACCTCCAACGGTGCGTATACCTTCACCGGCGGCTTGGTGGGCGATCATAGCGGCTCGGTAGCCAATTCCTATGCAGCCAAGAACGTAACGGCACATGGCACAGGCTCCTTCGTCGGCGGTCTGATCGGCCGGATGACCACCGGAACGGTGGCAGGCAGCTATTCCGGTGGCCAGGTTACCGGTGACAACGGCGCTTATGCCGGCGGTTTTGCAGGCTATTATAAGAATACAAGCAAGGAACTCATCGATAACACCTATTACGTCAAGGATGAGAGCAAATCCATTAACAGCGGGCTGCTGGATTTTGGTGGCGGCACCTATTATGAGCTCAACCAATATTCCCGCTTGAGCCCGATCCTCTCCACTACGCTGGCTGACCGCAATGCCTTCCCGGCTCTGTCGGGATGGACCTTCAGCGATACAGCCTGGCGCTATGGCTCGGAGAATGCCGAATACCGGTATCCGGAGCTGAATCTCAGCGCCAATAATGGCGGAGACGGAGGAAACAACGGCGGCGGGGGAAGCCCTGTCAGCATGAACATCAACTGGTATACCAAGAACACCAATGCACTTACCTTCACCCTTCAGACAGAAGCCGATCTTGCCGGTCTGGCGGCTGTTGTGAACGGAACGGTTACCGGCGTAAACAAATTTGATTTTAAAGGAAAAACCATCCAACTGACTGCTCCGGTCCATATTCAATCCACCCACTGGGATCCCATCGGCGCCGATACGGCTCACGCTTTCCAAGGGCAGTTCGTGGGCAACGGGAATCTGATCAGCGGCTTGAAGGTTTCCGGCGGTGACTATACCGGCTTGTTCGGAATTATTGGAAGCTATGCTGCTGTGCGCCAGGTCGCTCTGGAGCCGGTGAACGTTACCGGTACCCAATGGGTAGGTACATTGGCCGGTCTTAATCAAGGCAAGGTGTCCGAAATCAGCGTGGCCTTGTCCAGCCAAGCCCAAGTGACCGGCGGGAACTATGTCGGCGGTATCATCGGACAAAATACAGGAACCGTTACAAACTTGACGTTTACCGCCAAAGACGGTGGCACGGTGAAAAGCGCAGCTGCTAATGCCGCAGTAGGCGGACTTGTCGGTGACAACCAATCGGCTATTCCCGCATCAGGCGTCGTGCTTGCGGGCGGTACAATTGAAGCCTTCGGTGAAGCAGCTGTAGCAGGCGGCCTGGCCGGTAAGCAAACAGGCGATATTCAAACCTCCAAAACCACTATTGGAGCCGGAGGAAGCATTCACGCAAGCGGTGAAGGCAGTCTGGCCGGCGGTTTGGTGGGCACATATGTATCAGGCGCAGCTAATGATGTTGCCGTCACCTTGACCGGTGGAAGCATCCGGGCAGACGGTGCAGGCTCCATCGCCGGCGGTATGATCGGCCGTTCCGCCGCGGGACAAACCATTAAGAATGCCGTAGTCACAGGCATCGGCGGCAATGGCGGAGAGATTGCCGCAGCAGCGGCTGCCGGCGGTATTGCCGGAGATAAAGCAGGCTTGGGCACCAATGTGTTTGAACTGGAAAAGGTAGAGGTGAAGGGAGTTTCCCTTACCGTTACCGCGGGAAGAAGCGCACTGGGCGGCATCGCCGGCAAACTGGCGGACACTGCTGTGAAGGAAGCTGTATTCCAAGGAAGTCTGACGGCCAGCAAAAATGATGTGAAGGCCGGCGGGGTTGTTGGCTCTGCCTACAATTCCATCCTTTATCTGACTGAGGCGGCTCCCCGAATCGAGCTCTCTGCCGCCGAACCCGAAAGCATCCCCTTCATCGCTTCGATGGCCACGGAAACACGGTCGAATGCCGCAGGCGGCATCGCCGGTGTGATGGAGGCAAGCAGCGAGCAGCGGAATGCAGCGCTGGATTTCGGGTATTATACACCGTTTTATCCCGGCATCTATGATGCTAAGGTGACAGCAGGCAGCATTGTCATGACAGGCTCGGGACAAACCCTGGATCTGTACGCAGGCGGCCTTGTGGGCAAGCTTCACTCTGCTTCCCTGTATAATTCTGTTTCCTCTGCAGCTGTAGACGTAACAGGAGCCTCCCATGCGGTTATGGGCGGTGCAGCGGGTCTTTTGTCCGGCAGCGCGGCGGTCAATATTGCTGCCCAAAGCCAGCTCGGCGCAGGCAGCAGCTCCAACTACAGTGCAGGTGGTCTGGCAGGACAGGCGGATAATAGTGAAATCTCCTATTCCCGTACTGCTTCCTTAAACGATAAGCCGATTGTTATCGGTGAAAGCGTGGCGGCCAACCGCCAGGCGACCTATGCCCGGATCGGCGGATTTGTGGGACAAGCAGATGCCACAACCATCAAGAACGCATCTGCGGATATGGACATAGAAGCAACCATCGTCAACCCTTACGCCACGATTTCGGCGGGCGGCTTTGCCGGAATTCTGGGCGACACGGCTCATGGAGCCATTGATGGTGCATATGCCAAGGGATCAGTTACCCTGGATGGCAAAGCAGGTGCTTACGCAGGCGGCTTCGCCGGTGTGGTGAATGCATATGAGATCAACCAGGCGTATGCCACAGGCAATGTGAAAAGCTCCTCTTTTGATGCCAGAGGCGGCGGTTTTGCCGGGGTTATCTATCTCGGCGGCACCATTGCCGATGCGTATGCCATGCAGGATGAGGTGTACGTAGCGGGAACCGGTGTTGCTACCCGCGCTTATGCAGGCGGTTTTGCCGGACATAATGACGGGAACCTGAGCCGGGTTTACGCCAAGGCTGCCCACATCACCTCCTTAGCCGGAGGAGCCAATTCCTATATGGGCTCTCTCATTGGCTACAACTACCGGGATGGCCGGGTGGCGGATTCCTACTCCACCGGATCTTTGGCGGCTATCATGTATGACACCAGCAGCGGGCAAAGCGCCAATGTGAAGCCTCTGCCGGGAGACGGTCAGCCGCTTGCTAACTGGAGCTTTACCGGTGATGCGCCGGTATGGACCCTTGCCGGTAACGGAGACTCGGTTGTGCCTGATCTGGCGAACCTGTCCGGATGGCGGTTTGCCCCCGATTTAGGGTTTATGACCGTATCCGCCAAGAATACAGCCGCTTTTGAGGTGGCCACACCTGAGCAGTTGGCAGGTTTTGCTCTTCTGCAGGATGAAGGTGCGGCTTTCTACAGACTGTACAACCGGGAAGCAACTACCGTTACGGCGGTATCGAAGCTGACCTTGACCGCAGATCTTGCCCTGGAAGGCAAACTGTGGACGCCTATTGCGGTGTTCCGCGGGGAGCTGGACGGTGGCAGCCACAATATATCCGGAATGAAGCGGAGTCTTATTGAAGGAAGCAAGCTGGGATTTGTTTCGGAGAACCGCGGCGTCATCGCGAATCTGACACTGCTCCAGCCGCAGCTGGACGGTGCAGCCTACGCAGGCGCAGTAGCGGGGCTAAATGGCACTGAAGGCCTGATCAGCCATGTTACGGTGACCGGCGGAAGCGTGTCTGCCGGCACAGCAGCCGGAGGCATTGCCGGTGAAAACCGGAGCCAGTTGAGCGATGTGGCGGTACAGAACTTCAGCGTCAATGGTAAGGAAACAGCAGGCGGCATCGCCGGGGTAAACACCCGTACGATTGAGAGCAGCCACACAACAGATGTAACGGTTACGGCTGCAGCCCAAGCGGGCGGCATTGCCGGAACGAATGAAGGCAGCATCCAAACCTCACATGCAGGGGGCCGGGTAACGGCATCCCAAACGGAAGGCCAAAGTGCCGCAGGCGGCATTGCCGGCATTCAGAGCGTGGAAGGCTCTATCAGTGAAAGCTTCTCCTATGGGGAAGTATCCGCTGATGCCGCAGCAGCTGATGCCGGAGGGATTGCTGGCGTGAACGAGGGCACAATCGCTGCTAGCTACAATACCGGAAGCATCAACGCCAAGGGTGTGGAAACTGCCCGTGCAGGCGGTGTGGCCGGGTATACAGCCGGAGCATTAACCGGCAATGTCAGCGGAGGTCAAGCCTCCGCCGGTGTCGGCGGTATTCTGGTGAAGGGCAAAACCTTTGCCGGCGGTGTAGCGGGACAATTGGCCGAAGGAGCAGCTTTGACCGGAAACATCTACGATATCCAAATGCTCCAATTCCCGGTTGCCTATTATACAGAAGCAGGCAGCAAGGTAAGAGCGGAAGCCGGTCAAGCTGAAGGGCTGTCAACAGCCAAGCTTGTGGAAGGCGTACTGCCTGCCGCTCTGAGTGCTTCTGTGTGGACGGCACAACAAGGCTTTTATCCGCAGCTGTCCCGTTTTGCAGGGACACCGGAAAGCGGGTTATCCACTGCCGCGGTAGTATTGGCCGATAATGATACGGCCTTCAGCGTGACGGGCGCATACCGCACAGCAGGTGATGCCTCCATCACGTGGACCACTTCCCAATCGGGAAGCATCACTGTGCTTACAGCCTCCAAGGCCGGCGCAAGCCGTGCGGTGGCGATTGGCAGAGTCCCGCTGGTTTATGAGCTTACAGCAGCAGCACCTACAAGCTCCACGGAGAAGCAGTTCAAGGATAAAACCAGTATCGTGCTTGAAACGGCTGAAGCTGATGCGGTGATCTATTACACCACAAACGGCACACAACCGACTGAGCTTTCTACTGTATATACGCAGCCTATCGAAATTAAAGATGCTGTCACCATTAAAGCAATTGCGGTGGTTGACGGTAAAAACAACAGCGCTGTATACGCCGCCGAATTTAAAAAGATCGTACAAGGCGGCGGTGGCGGTGGCGGCGGCGGAGCGCCCAGCAATGTAACGGCATCCGTAGGCGGCAAGGATATCACCTCCACAGTAAGCCAATCTGCCAGCGGCGCAGAGACTGTTGTGGTGCTGAAGGATGAAGCAGTGAAGTCTCTCCTGAAGGACGGCCAAAAGGGAACGGAAGTAGCCGTAGTCTTCGGTGAGGGCATCCAAGTGGCAACAGCTGAGCTGAAGGCCGAATTGGTCAAGGAAATGGCTGCCCATGAAGCTGTTCTCCTGGTGAAGAATCAGGGAGCCGTCTACCGGGTACCGGCCGGTGTGCTGGCGCAAGCAGGTGCCGAAGGCGGAAGCCTCCGGTTTACGGTAGCACAGCTGACCAATGCGGAACTGAAGCAAATGCAGGTTACTGCAAAAGCCAATGGATATGAAATCCAGATCTCACCGGTTGCCTTCAAGATCGCTAAGGTGGAAGGCAATCAGTTGAAGGAGCTGGGCAAGCTTGCAGGGTATGCGGAGCGGATTCTGCTTCTCCCTAATGGGGCGGCAGCTTCTATATCCCCCGCGGGTGTCATGCTCCAGGCAAACAGCAGCATCAGCCCTGTTCCTTCCCGTCTGATCAGCTACGAAGGAAAACAGGCGGTGGCGCTGAACAGTGTAGCCGGCTCCGGGACCTTCGCGGTTGTGTCCTCCGCTGCATGGGATTTCAACGATGCGCAGGGTCATTGGGCTCAAGCCTCCATCGGTGATCTGGCGGCCAGAAGAATGGTCGGCGGCTCCGCTCCGGGAATGTTTGAACCGGACCGCTCCATTACCCGTGCCGAATTTGCCGCTATTGCGGTGAAGGCGCTGGGCTTGGAGGGTACAGGCAGCAAAGCGTTGCCGTTCCAGGATGTGAACGCAGCCGACTGGTATGCAACCTATCTGGCCAGCGCGTATGAATTCGGATTGATTTCCGGCTTCGAAGACGGTACTGTGCGGGCTCAGGAAGAAATCAGCCGCCAGCAGGCGATGGCCATCCTGGCCAGAGCGATGGCATTGACAGGTCTTCCTGCAGAGGCTAGCGACGAAGAAGTGCAAAACCTTCTCGCTACCTTCGAGGATGCCGACGGCATTGCGGACTATGCAAAAACCGCCATTGCCGCAAGTGTCAAGGCAGGGCTGGTCTCCGGCAGAAGCAGCACAGAGATTGCGCCTGATGCCCTGATGACCCGGGCAGAGGTAGCGACCATTGTACAGAAGCTGCTGAAGCTTTCAGGCTTGACCGAGTAAAGAAAGCAAAAGGCCGCGGCAGGAACCGTCACAGGTTCCGCCGCGGCTTTTCGTTTTCCACAAAACTGTTATCTCTCCGCCCGTGCCGTATAAATCTCCTGCTGGCTGGCAATGCCCCACACGGTGAACAGCGTCTGGATGAAGCGGTACGCCTGATACAGCACCAGCATCCAGAAGCCAGCCCAGACGATGGTGGAGCCCAGAACGGCGAGAGAGCAAAGGGAGGCGGCCAAAAGCAGCAGCGCAGCAACTCCCAGCATGACAGGCAGGGATTTGAAGGCAATCCCCAAGGAACGTGCAGCAGTATGGGAGGTGGCCCGGCCCAACTGCAGGTAAAGGAAGACCAACCGCACCACAAAGCTGTAGCCGAGAAGCAATGCAAGCAGCGGAAGCAGCTCGGACGCCATCTCCGGATAGGTGCGGGCGGAGAGGAAGGCTGTTTTCAACCGCGGCAGCATCCACCACATGGGAAGGAGGGTCAGCAGCGTTTGCCCGGTATAGAGCAGGGTGTAGCTTTTCCACAGCTCCTTGATCCCGCGGACAAAACGGTATCCGGCATTGTAGTGGGGATTGCTCAGGGAAAATAGCACCCCGGCATTCAGAAGCGGCGTCAGCACCATACGGATGGCCAACAAGGCGGCCAGAAGCCAAAGGACAGAGTGGCTGATATCGGTTTTGAACAGGACAAATTGGGCCTCCGCCAGGAACAGGTTGGTTTGGGTTTCTAAACCCTCCACATTCGGGTAGCGGTGAAGAATAGGCAGGATGTAGGATTGAACCAGCTTATAAAGGGCCACGCCCCAGCCGAACCGGTACAAAAACAGCACCAAAACGGAAAATGGCTGGTTCAAAGTGGAGCGCAGGCCGGATTTGATATATTTGAACAAGGATTTCACCTCCCGGAGGAAAAGTAGGGTTTACCAAGCCAGCCAGCCGAAAAGCAGCTCCATCACACGGGTTACGCTCACATTCAAACGGATGGAGGTTTTGTTGTCCGTTTTATGCTTCATAAAGTTGTTAATATGCTTATTCTCCAGCACAAGGCTGTAGCCGGGGTCGATGAAGGCCCACTCCAGAGGAGCGCTGTGGTTCAGGGTATAGACGATTTCGCTGCCTTGGGCATCCCAGCTTTTCTCCATAACAGTGCCGTCGGTGAAGCGGAAGCGGATAGGCACCGGAGACACGTTGGCTCCTTTTTTACGGATGAGCACCTGGCTGTTATAGCTGCCCTCCGGCGTTTTATCCACCTTGATGGCTGCCACCTCAAAATCCGCCATGCCTCCGGCATAGATAAACTGGTCGAAGAACTCCTTCCAGCTTTTACCGGTCTTTTCTTCTAGGACAGCTTGGAAGTCGGCGGTTGCGGGATGCTTGAATTTCCACCGTGTGAAATAAGACTTCATTACCTTGGCCATCTGGTCGCTGCCGATTTCCTTCTCGATGGCGAACAGCGCCAGCTTTGCCCGGGTATAGACATTCTCGGCATATTCATCATGGCTGCCGTAATCCCATGCATTCCTGGTCAGCGGTTCGGGAGAGGTAATATAGCTGGCCTCTACAGGCAAGTTGGAACGCACTCCGTATTCCTTCTCCATAACCTTGTCCTCGGCGTAGGAGGTAAAGCCCTCATCCAGCCACGCCTCTTCGAATTCATTGGAGGCTACCATACCGTAGAAAAACTGATGACCGATCTCATGCACCACCACCCGCTCCAAATCCAGGCCGGGGCTGGGATCGTCCGCCCCCCAGGCTGTGACCAGGGTGGGATATTCCATCCCGCCGGCACCATTGCCCCCTGCAGGGGGAACGACCACAGAGAGCGTGGAATAGGGGTAGGGACCGTACCATTCGCTGTAGCGGGCCAGGGATTTTTTGGCGGCGGCCAGGTAACGGCTTTTCAGATGCTCATGGGCCGGGTCCAGATACAGCTTGATCTTGACCCCGGGAACATTGGGTGTGGAGAAGGGCTCCTCCACATAGATGAAATCCGGCGAAGCCGCCCAGGCGAAATCATGGACATCGTCGGCGTAGAACCGGTACACCTTCGTGCCGTTTTCTATGGCCGCAGGTTTGGTGGGGAAGCCGGTGGCTGCTACGGTATAGTCGGCAGGCACCTTGATCTTCACATTGTAAATGCCGAAGTCGGCGTAAAATTCCGAATTGCCGTGGTATTGATGGAGATTCCAGCCCTCCTGGGCTCTTCCGCGGGTGCCGGCGGGCTCATACTTGGCCAGCTTGGGAAACCATTGGCCGGCCATCACGAAATCACCGGAGTAGCCCATACGGGCGAATACCTGGGGAAGCTTGACCCGGAAATCCATGGTCAGGGTGATTTTGCCTCCGGGCTGGACAGGGGTGGGGAGCTCAATTTTCATCAGGGACTGGTCATTCTTGTTGCCGTCATCGGGCTGCACATAGCTGGTCCGGCCTATTAAATTGATTCCTTCCTCTGTGGAAAGGCTGTCCAGACGCATCTGGCCGAACCCGTCACCCTGCTGCTTATCGTTCCGCAGGCGGCCGCCCGACTCTTGCATGAAGGTGGTTTTTTTGGAGACAAAGGCATTGGGATACAGGTGCAGATACAGCTGGGATACGGGCTGGGCCCCCGGATTTCTCCAGGTGACCGATTGGGCGCCCTGAAGCAGCTTTTCGTCCGGGGAAAGGGAGACGGCCATATGATATTCCACCAGACGGTTGCTTAAGGCCGGTTCAGAATCGCTCTCCCGGGGGATTTCCGTGGAGAGGGACTCGCCTGCTGCGGGTTCATCGCCCAGAGCGGTCTGCACGTTAGCACCCGGACCAGGAAAGAACGAGGAGACAGTCAAGGTGACAGCCAGGCCAAAGGCCAGCACCAGTCCCCATTGGAACATGCGGTTGGACAGTTTCGGTTTCATTACATTCACCCCGTTGACAAGCGTCTACAGCATGTATATGTGGGGGGGTGGACAAATATATCCGGCGTGCCGAAACTCATGGGACAAATCTTGAGAGGGTATTCCGGGCATGAAAAAAGACACAAGCTCCGAAAGCTTGTGCCTTTCATATTGCCATTTATTTGGCCAGCCGGTCCAAATGTATGGTCAGCGGGTGATTCTCCCGCTCCTGCTGCCGCTTCACCGTGTAGGTTTCGTTGGTGAGAGACCGGGGCTCAATAATCCAAACGGTGGACAGGTCATCCTCCGGGTCCCGGTTCTGAGCCTGACGGTAATAATGCCCGAATACAGGACCGCTGACAATGGAGCGGGTGGGGATACCCTTCACCTGGAAGCTCACGGTGCCGTCGGTCACATGGAGCGCCACATCTTTTTTGAACCAGAGGCTGTTCACCAGATTGGAATTGCTTTCTGAGGTCTCCAGAAGCTCCAGGTATACGATGCAGCCGTCCTCATTCAGCGTAATGGTTGGGTCCACAACGATCTGTGGGCTGCCGTACCGGTCATTAGATACCAGAATCTTGGTGGCGGTTGGGTCGTGCAGAAGCCGGGCGGCTTGCTCATCCCATTGAAAAGACATGCGGGTTCCTCCTTCTTTGATATTTGCTTGTAGGCTCATGATAGCGGGCATCAAATGTACGCTATTGGACTGCCATCCCCTCGCCGGGAGGAAATAGCATACATAAAATGTACCTATTAGCTGAAAAGGCTGCTGTATAAGGTTTTTTTGGGCCAATAGCGTACATTGCTTGGCGCTTACATGGCCAAAAGTCGGGGGGGTGAGGAGGATAACGTACATTGTTTGGCGCTTACAGTGCCCGCCCCTAGTGCACCCGGTCCAAATCCGTGTCCGGGTGGTTGCCGCAGCGGCGGTAGTTGTCCATGTCCACATTCAGGCCATACTGGCGGCGCAGGTCACGGAGTCCCTTGGCCAGCCGGACGTAATACTCCAGAGAAGGAGCCGTTTGCTTGTGGAAGGCGGAGCCCGGGATCGGCACCCAGACGCAGTGGACCACACTGACACCCTGCCGGACAAAATCCTCTGCTTCCTCAAGCACCGCCTTCAGCGCCTCGTCCTCGTCCGCAAAACCATAGGGCTGGGCGGTTTCCACGCCGCCTACCGTACCCGTGCTGACATTGCCTCTGCCGAAAATATCCACAGCGGCAATAATCCGCCGCTTCCACTCCTGATAGCCGATAACCTTATGCTTGCCGGGGCAAATCCAGGCAAATTTCTCTTCATTCAGAACCTCGATGTCCGAGGTGTAGGTGGTCAGCCCCGTATTTTCATAAAGCCGGGCCAGCTGCTTCTCGCTGAAGGCCGAGGCTACGATGGTGCTGGGAAACTTCTTCGCGCGAAAGTTATCTCCTGCCGCCTGCAGCATCTCAATATACATGTCCACCTCGTCATCCAGCACCGCTTCGCCGGTGAGGATGGAGCCGGAGCTCATTTTCAGGTTGGTAAACGCCCCCGGCTGCCTCAACGCCTCCCGGACGGTTTCGTACACATCCTGCGCCTTCAGATTGACGGCGATGTTACGCTCCTTTTTGCTTTTGCCGGAGTTGGCGTTGATATTGCAGAATTTGCAGGCGCCTCCGGCATCCTTTTGCCAGAAAAAGCAGTGGCTGTTGGGATCGATGTCCATCCGCTGGGGCCGGGCTGACGCTACCTGCCACATGGGGGTGCCAAGTGAGGTGGTTTTTTTATAAAAATCCGGCTGGTACCAATAGTCGACTTCTTCAATAGGCACTCCCCGGTCCACAATAAACGGCTTGCCGTCCACCAGGTCAATCTGGTACGGATCAGGAGCCTTGGGATTGGGTCCGATAATAATCGTTGTGCCGTCCCGCAGGGTAAGGGATACCGGCACCACGGAATTCTCCTCACCGTTGGAGCCGACCAGCACCCGCTGCTGGTATTGGTGCTTTTCCCGGTCAACGGCGCTTAAGGCACGCTCCGTATAGACAATCCCCCGGCGGATCACATCGGATTTTACAATCGCCAATGGGGAGACATCGCTGTATTTGGCAATGACCTCCTGCAGGGCCAGCTGGCGCTTTTGCCCTGAAACAGCGGAAGCAACGAATGTCATGAATTTCAGCCTCTTTTCCCTTCTATGTGGTGATGCTCTTTCAGAAGACGGATCAGTCCGGACGCAATCCGGAATGCCTCTTGAACAGCTTCGGCACCCTCCGGCCGGAAGTCTGTGACGCTTTCTTCGGCAGAGCCGGCGGAGGCATTCGCGGGCATAAGCTGCTGCGGCCCGTTCCAGCTCCGGTAAGCGGCAAGCACGCAATGGCACAGGCTCCAAGCCAAGAGCCGCCGCACATCCCAGCCCAGAGCGTCCGCCAGGAGCCGCGCCTTCCTGCCTATGGCTTCAACTGCCTCTTCACCCGGCAGCTGACTTAACAAAAACGGCGCCGCCTCATACTCGGCTTCGCCAAGGATTCCCTTGGGATGGATGGCCGTCCAGGCATCCCCTTCTCCGGCCAATAGATGGCAACAAGCCAGATTGCCGTGGAGCAGCCGCTGCGGCCCGGAGGTGGCGGTAAGCCAGGCCAGCAATGCCTCCGTCCGGCCCAGGAGAGCATCCGCCTCCGGATCGGCAGCCCGGTCCCGGAGGGACGCCAGCTCCTCCGGCCATTGGCGCAGGCTCTCAAAGCGGCTGTCAGCCGGGATTGCGGGAACGTCCTGGTGCAGCGCCCGGATGACCTGGGCGGCAATGACAGCGGCGTCATCTCCAGTGATGCTGCTGCCGGGTACCGGAGCTGCGGAAGGGGCATTCCGCAGAGCAACTGCCTGCCGCATGGCCCCTCCGCCGCAGGCCTCCGCCAGAGAGTAGCCGGGCTTAACCCGCTCCAGCAGCAGGATGCCTCTGTCGGCCTCCGCATTCAGGAGCCGGGCGCAGCCCCGGCCCTGGAAGGCCTGGAGAGCCTCCAGCTCCGAGCGGATCGCCTTGCCGGGCACGCCCAGCTTCAGCACCGCTTCCGTGCCGTCCCCCAGCTCCGCTTCCACCATGTAGTGGCCGGAGAGAGAAAGCAGCGCGCCAGTCCTTATGCCCCAGCGCGTCTCACAGTAGGCGGCGATCCGGGGCGCATTCCGCAGCCATTGCTCCCCGGGTTTGCCGTACAGCTCCGCAATGCGGAGGACAAATGCTGCCGGAAGCTCCGGGCCGCTTCCCGTTCCGGGCCGGTTGCGGCTGGGGGAATGGCCGAAGGCCTTCTTAAAGCTTTTGGAGAAGGAGAACAGGTCGGGATAACCCACCAGCTGGGCTATTTCCGCCAGCTTGTAGTCGGTTTCCATCAAAAGCCGACGGGCTTCATTCATCTTCAGGCGCTGCATGTATTTTCCCGGGGACAGGCCGAAGCGGGCAGTAAACTTTTTGCTGAAATGGGTGCGGTCAATGCCCACATAATCCGATACCTGGCGGGCGGTGATTCCCTCCGCATAATGGATCTGCATATATTCAGTGCCGCGCTGCAGCCAGGATTCGGCGCCGTTGGAGGTCCGGGCTGAATCCTGGCCGTCTGCCAAGAGGCCGAAGAGCCGGTAAAACATAGACAGCCGGAAAAGATCGGAATCCCGTCCCGAGTGGGCCCGGTGCCACAGAAAAAACTCCCTGAACCATGCCCCCACCTCCTCCGTCACTGCACCGGAGCGCCAGGGAGTCCGGGGAAGCAAGCCTGCGCCGGCCAGCAGTGTCCCCAGATGGCGCCCGTCAAAGGCCATCCACACTGTAAGCAGCAGGGATTCCTTCAGAGTGTAATACTCCTGGGATTCGTTGGGGAAAAGGGCGAACAGGTCATTTTTCCGCAAAGGATAGGTTTGCCCGTTCTGGGTCAGCTGGCCCTCGCCATCCAGGACGAAGATCAGATAATGGTAAGGGGAGATTTTGGGACCCATGTGGTAGTTGGGCTTGGCTTGGGAAATTCCGGCGCGCAGGAGCCAGCCGGGACCGGATTTTTCCAGCTCCGACGGCGTAAAGTAATAGCCCTCCAGAAACTCCTGGTGATGCTCCTGGAGAAGCTCCTGCTGCACCACAGACGAAGGCATGCCGCCCACCTCCTATCCTTTCAGGGAACCGGCCATGGCTCCGGCGATAAAATACCGCTGGAGAAAGATATAAATGAGGATCATAGGCAGCGCGGTAACCGCTACTCCCGTCATCAGCATGGTGTAATTGGCCACATACTCCCCGCGGAAGCGGAGCATGGCCAGGGGCAGAGTCAGCTTGGTCTTGCCGTTCAAGAGCAGCATGGGAAACAGCAGATCATTCCACACGATGACAAAAAGAAAGGCTGCCGTGGATGCCAGATAGGGTGCGGACAAGGGGACAGCGATCCGCGTCAGAAGCCGCCATTCCCCGGCGCCGTCGATGGCTCCGGCCTCCAGAATCTCCTTGGGCAGGGAGCGCATAAAGCCGGCTAGCATAAAAACGGACAAGGGCATCAGGAGAGCGATGGTCACCGCCACCAGACCCACACGGCTGTCCACCAGGCCCAGCCTGCGCACCAGTGAATAGATGGGCAGCATGTTCACCTGGGTGGGAATAGCCATCCCCGCTACGAACAGGGCATACATGCCCCTGCTGACCCGCCGTCCGGAACGGATGATGCCGTAGGCGATCATGGCCCCCAGCACCAGCTCCAGCAGGACTGCACTGCCCGTCACCAGGATGCTGTTGCCGAAGTAGGTCCAGATGGGCTGGCCGGTGAACAGCTCCCGGAAGTTGCCGGCCTGAAGCGCCGGGGGCAGTCCCAGAGGGTCGGCGTAGAACTGGACGTTGGACTTCATGGATGTGAAGACCACCAGCAGCAGCGGAACCAGAATGATAACGGCGAAGCCGGAGAGGAGCAGGGTCCGGGCAATACGCAGGACCATGGGAAAGCCTCCTTTTTTCGAAAATGGGATGCTGCTGAGGCCCAATCAATAAGCCACCCTCTCCGCACGCAGCAGACGGAATTGGAGGTAGGTAAACAGGCAGATCAGCGCCAGGAAGAACATGGAGGCCGCGGAGGCCAACCCATAAGTGTAATTTGTAAAAGCGGCACTGTAGATGAAGGTGGACAGGATCTCCGTGGCATAGTTGGGGCCGCCGCTGGTCATGGTGAAGATCAGATCAAAGGCCTTGAACGACTGGATGGTGGTATATGCGGCGACAATGGTGGCTGCAGGAGCCAACAGCGGCCAGGTAACCCGGCGAAACAGGGTCCAGCGGGTGGCGCCGTCCAGGCGGGCAGCCTCCACCAGCTCTGCCGGAATGGACTGCAGTCCGGCTACGAACAGAATCACCATCTGGCCGATGTGGGCCCAGGCCTGCACGAAGGCCAGTGAAAAAATGGCCAGGTTGGGGTCTCCCAGCCAGTTTTGCGATAACCCCGCCAGTCCTAGTCCGTCCAGCAGGTTGTTCAACAATCCCAGGGTGGGATCATAGATGAAGGTCCAGATGAAGCCTACCGCCACAGATGAAATCACAGTCGGCACAAAGTACAGCGAACGCAGCGCCACATTTACCTTGGAGTTGCGGGACAGCTGCAGGGATAAAAGCAAGGATACAAGAAACTGCAGCAGCACCACTGCCAGCATAAACTTCAAGTTATTGACCAGGGACTTGCGGAAGACGATATGCTCAGCCAGCACCGCATAATTGTCTAAACCCACAAACCGGTATGTTGGAGAAAGGCCGTCCCAGTCCGTCAGGGAATAATACAGCCCCGTGACGGAGGGGTACACGAACAAAAGCAGATACAGGGCGGTTCCCGGCAGGAAAAACAGCAGAAGAGACCGGTATCGCTTCATGCTATTTTTTGCCCAACTGCTGGTCTACAATTGCTTGGGCCTCCGCAGCCGCCTGCTCCGGTGTTTTGTTCGTCAGGACGGCCTGGATGGAGGCCAGCACCGCCTTCTGGATTTCCCCGTTGGTGATGGTGAACCGGGGCTGGAAGCGGGTTTTCTTCGAGGCCCACTCGGCGATGGTTTTCAGCTCCTCGCTGGTGTAGGCCACATCCTTCACCGTCACGTTCTGTCCGGTTTCGTTGGCGTATTTGCCTGCGATTTCCTTGCGGCTTAAGAACTCAATAAACTTCTTCGCTTCCTCCGGATGCTTCGATTTGCTGTTTACCGCCAGCATAAATGTGGTGGTGTGGATGCCCTCGAACACTGCTTTGTCCTTGGACACGGTAATGGGGGCCAGCAGCTTTTGCTTCAGCGCCGGATTCTGCTGCTTGTTGGGCGCCATCTGGTAGGAGCCGGAAGCCAGAATAGCCGCTTTTCCCTGGATAAAAAGAGCATTGGCGCCTTCATCCTTGGTGCCTGCGGAATCCTTCTGGAAATAGCCCTTGTCGTTCAGCTCCTTGAACTGGGACAGGGTTTTCACCCACCATTCCTCTGTGAGCTTGGTGGTGCCTGCCTCCAGCTTGGTGAAAATCTCCGGATCGGGGGCATTGTTCATCACCATCGGGTTCATAAACTGGCCCGGACCCACACCCGCTCCGGCAAAAGCGATGGGCGTAATGCCGGCGTTCTTCAGCTTCTCGGCAGCGGCCAGGAAGCCTTCCCAGTCAGTGGGAGGGGTGATGCCATGCTTTTCGAACAGCTCCACATTATAAATGGGGATGTTGTACACCAATTGGTAGGGAACGGCCAGCTGGGCGCCGTTCTTTTTGCCCGCTTCAATCAGAGACGGGGTGAAATTGCCGAGAAAGGCTTCTTTACTGAGGTCGGCGAACAGACCCGCTTTGGCGATGGCCTCGAACTGGGCTCCCGGGAAGGAAGTGAACACATCTCCTACAGAGCCGTCCACCAGCTTCGCCTGAGCGCTGGATTGGTAGTCGGCGGAAGGGAAGGTCTGTGTTTCCACCGTAATGTTGGGATTCTCCTGCTGGAAAGCCTTAATAATGGCGTCCAGGGTTTTCACATCCTCGCCCCGCCAATGGATGAAGCTCAGCTTCACGGGGGTGCCTCCGGTTTTAGCCGTAGGAGCTGCTGTTGCCGGAGCTCCGGCAGCACCGGTGGCGGTGGGGGAGCTGCTTGCGTCAGCGGCTCCGCCGTTCCCGCAGCCGGCCAACACCGTGCTGACAGCCAGAATAATCAGGAATAGGTAAAACAGGCTTTTTTTCATATGGAATGCCTCCAACATGTCAATTTGTCAGAATGGGGCCGGCCAGTCTTTTTTTGGCGGCAGGCAGCAGCAGTCTCCCGGTGATCTCCGCTTCCTCCAGATGAGGATAGCCGGAGAGAACGAAGGAGGTGATCCCAACATCCCGGTACTCTGCCAGCCGTTCGGCGATCTGCTCCGGGGTGCCTACCAGTGCAACAGCGCCGCCACCTCTTAAGGCAGTAAGCCCTGCCCAAAGATTGGGGCCGAGAATATGTCCGTTCCCGGCGGATTCCCGGTACAATTGGCTCTGGCGGGTCTGATTCACCGCATCGGTGGTGGCATGGGCCTTCTCCAGCGCCTCCAGCTGTGCCGGCGGTACCTTGCTGATAATGCGCCGGGCGGCGGCCCAAGCCTCTTCCTCCGTCTCCCGGACCACCACCTGGGCCCGCAGCCCGTAACGGAGCTGGCGCCGGATGCCGGTTTCCGCCTCCAGCTCCTCCAGATAGCGGTGCATCTCGCTGATTTGCGCTTGAATCCAGTCCAGAGGCTCCGCCCACATGAGATATACGTCAGCCCAGCGGGCGGCTACCCGCTTGCCGGCCTCCGAGCTTCCGCCGAAATAAAGCGGGGGATGGGGGCGCTGCAGCACCTCCGGGCGGCTCACCGCATTCTCCACCTGGTAATGCTCCCCCTGGAAGCTGAAGCCTTCGATCTTGCGTCCGGCTCCGTTCAGGCTTGCGGCAGCGGACAGCCCGTTATGCTCCTGCTCCCAAACGCCCTTCAGAATCTCCAGAAATTCTCCGGTTCGTTTGTACCGGCCGTCATGATCTCCATGCAGCGGGTCTCCTGTAGCCTTCAGGTCCGCCGGATAATGTCCGGTGACCACATTGATCAGAGTCCGTCCGCCGGACAAACGGTCCAGGGTTGCCCCCATCCTTGCTGCCAGCACCGGAGCGATAAGCCCCGGGCGAACGGCTACCAGTGTTTTCAGCTTCGTAGTATGGGCAGCTACCCATGAGCCGACTACCCAGCCATCCAGGCAATCCCCGCCTGCGGGAATTAGGGCAAATTCATACCCGGCCTGCTCCGCTTCCTGGGCCACCTGGACCAGGTAAGCGGGGGAGGGCTCCCGTTCGGGAGGGACTCCCAGATAAGCGCTGTCTCCGGTAGTGGGAATAAACCAACCGAATTCCACATGCTGCGTGCTTGTCATAGCAGAGCCTCCTCCTTTTTCGTAGCAACCCGGTCCAAGCCATTGGCCGGATGGGTTGCGGCAGCCTCGAAATTGGCGCAGCCAATTTGAGGTTCTACTCCTAATTTGTTGTGTTGTTAAAGCCTATGCCGCTCTCCGGTTGACCGGACGAGAAATCCTATAAATTTAATAGGAATAGTTTGTTATATGCATCATAGCAAGCCGGGCCCAAGCGGTCAATGTCATATCGTGAGCGGGCGTTTGTCATTTTGTGGGGTGGGGGCTCCGGGCGTGGCGCTCAGACCTTACCGGATACGCTGCTGCTAACTGGAGCGCGGCTCACATTTTATTGAAGAGTACGCGACTTTGCCTCCATTGTTGGCGGACACTCCCGAGGGTAGAATAAAGATAACAAACGGATTCGCCACGGATAAGGAGCTGAATGTTATGGAGAAAAGCAACATGGGAGATGTAGTTTTTGCGCTGCGCAAAAAGCGGGGGCTGACCCAGGAGCAGCTGGCGGCTAAGGTAGGGGTCTCAGCTGGGGCGGTAAGCAAATGGGAAACAGGGGGTTCCTCCCCGGATATATTCCTGCTGAGTCCATTGGCCCGGGCGCTGGACACAACCCCTGATGAGCTGCTCTCCTTCCATAGGGAGCTGCCGGAAGAGGAGCTTATGCGGATCAAGGAGGAGCTGAGGAACCTCTATCTCTTCCATAGTGATGAGGCGGGAGAAACGGCTGCCGAACGATATATGAAGGAATATCCCAACAGCGGCAGACTGAAGCTGGTGGCTGCGGGCCTGGCCCAGATGTACCTGGGTATACGGGAAAACATGCCTGAGGAGTTGGCGGAGGCGAAGCTGCGGCGTTGCCTGGAGCTGCTTTGTGAAGCGGCGGAAAGCTGTGGGTATGAACGCCGGGAGGAGGCGCTGTTTGTCTCCGCTGGTATTCACATGCGGCTGAATGAACCGGAGGCCGCTGAAGCGCTGCTCCTGAAGCTTCCTTCTTCCCGGGGGGCTGAGCCCATGAGCCTATACCCTGCCGTATTGCTGAAGCTGGGCAAATTCCGGCAAATCGAGGAGCTGTGTCAACGGCAGCTGCTTCATCACGTGACTCTCTCCAGTGTGATGCTGTCGTACCTGGCTCAGGCTGCGGACGGAGAAGGGCGGGAGCAGGAGAAGCTGACCTATTTGGCGGCCGTTCATCAGTTGGAGCTTCTGTTCGGTACCGGCATGGGGGCGGGAGCAAGGAGCATGGCCCTTCAAAGCATCCGTAACGGCCAAACCGAAGAAGCAGCCCGCTGGTTTAGTGGATATGCGGATAGGGTGCTGGGCATGGGAACGGACTACAGGGACAACCCTTATTTCGGAACCATCACGCTTGAGGTTGGTCTTTCCGGCCAATTGGAAATAAGAAAACGGCTCCTTGCATCCCTTCTCGAGGAAAAGGAATGGGAGCCGCTTGCCGGTATTGAAACTTATGAATCTGCGTTGATCCGCATTCGCGAAAGGCTGGAAGAGTTGTAATTCCGGAATCTCTCCATTATTTTGGGAGTTGAAGCTCCCCATTTTCGGAGAACGAATAAGGCAAATCAGCCTCAGTCTTGCCGTCCGTATACCGGATGATCCCGTCTTTTATCTCCACCAGGCGGTAGTCGTCGGCGTAGTCAGGAGAGGTTTTGATGTTAATGGTCTTATTCAGAACCGTGTCGTAGCCCACAATCCCCCGGAACGACGCCTCAAAAATCACATACCGGTCCGACAGCCAGCTGATGTTCCAAATGAAATTGCCGATATGCACCTCCCGGGGAGGCTGCTCCTTGCCGGGATAAAGCAGATACAGTCCGGCATGTTCAAAAGTGGTGTTGTCCTTGGCTTTGGCGATGATCCGGCCGTTGGGGGAGGAAACTCCGTCTTTAGCCGCTGCTTCCCGGATGAACTGCTCGTTCCTCAGACGCTCCTGCTCCCGGATAAACACCATATCCTCATCCAACCGGAACCGGTAAGAGGAGAGAGGAGGGGACCACTCCGGGGCCGTAGCCAGCTGCTTCAGCTTATCCGCGTCTTGCGGCAGACGGATGTCCTCCGTCAGCTTTCCCTCATAGTTGCCGTACAGCTGGATGACCCCGCCCTTGTAATCCGTGTCCCCGCCCAACAGATCATCCGTCCAAATCCCACGGTGGGGATAGGTGACGCCGTAGCTTCCTCTTCCGATGCTGAAGACCTCATAATCCGGCCACTTCTCCCGCATCTGATCCACAAGCTGCTGCACATGGATGCCATTTTCCCCCGTGTTAGCAGCTGTCAGCTCCGGAAGCTCCGGCCCGCCAGTACTGCTGGTCATGGAATTCCGCGGATAAACAGCTATTTCATACGGAGGGGCCTCGCCTGTAAAGAAAAGGTAGAACGGCTCCAGCTTGTAGCCGAATACGGACAGCGGAGCGGCCTCCTCAAATGGCGGCTTGCCCAGCAGCGACTCGATATCCGATCTGGTGGAGGCTGTGCCCAGATTGCCGATGACCGGCAGCGCATATTCCTTGCGGAACAGAATGCTGGACAATATATTTCCACCCTCCACCTCCACATGCTCATCAAAATAAATGTCATAACCCTCGAAGCTGCTGTCTTGATCGCCAAGCAACGCCTTCAGCGAGCCGGGGTCCCAGCTGCCGTTCAACCCGGCCTGCAACAGCGGATTCAGCTTGACTGCAATTGCAAGGGCATTCACCGGCTGATACCGCCGGATGCTCTCCTTGTCAAAAAAGTACGCCTCACCCGCGATCTTGGACAACCGGAAGGCCTTGGGGCTGGTGGCGTCTGTCTCCATGATGGCGGTGCCTTGGTCATCCTCCACCCGAAAGGGAGCCCATTTCAGTGCATTCCCGAGTCCATAAAACAGATCGCGGTACACGTCCTCCGCATCCAGTCCGGGAGACTGCAGCCCTTTCACCCGCAGTAAGGCGGGAAGACCTCCTTCACCCGGTGCATAGCTTACAGGGGTTATATGCTTATCCGCCAGAAGCTTTTTCACATCCTCCGGCGGCGCGGCGGTATCCTTCTTTACCTCCGGACCAGGGCTGCCGAGTCCAGGGGAGGGAGTTGTCCCATCAGTCGCAGGCGCGGCGGACACCCCGCTTAGAAGCGCCCCTTGGCCAGCATCCTCTTGGCATCCCGCCACTGTAAGCACAGCTGCCAGAGCGGTGCCCCAAACCACTATTTTTCTTCTATTTCCCATCATCATTCCCCCGGTCGGAATTCCAAATCTTCCTTTTTCTATTAGACGGAAGGGTTCAGGATTTAGTTGCATAGCTATCCCCAATCCACGCTGCATTTCCCACCCTTGTCCGATTGGTGCAAATATGAATATTGTGTTACAGTGGTCACATAAGCACATCCATGTGAATGTAACAGGCGGCTTCTCCGGGAGTCCGCCCAAAATCCAATGAGGCGGTGTGAGTGTAATGGAGACAGGCAGCCAGAACAGCAAACCGGGCGGTTTGAATATCATCAGCAACCGGAACAGCCACAAGGGCTTCGGGGCAGGCTCCATTGACCTGTCCAATGTGTCCGGGGTCATTATTGACGGAGGGGAAGCCTACATTGATGCCGGCACTCTCCATGCCAGAAGCAAGCTGGAGAAGGGGATCCGTTTTACTGCAGATAAAAATGAGGTGCCTAACGGGCGACAATGCTGGGTAGCCTGGGTAGCCGTGGACCGGAATGCTGAAGGCCAGTTCTACGGCGGATTGGCATCCTGCGAAATGTCGGTGGACCCGGAGGCGAAGAAGGGCTGGAAGGTTCTCGCCGACCATGTGAACCGGATGGATAAGGCCATGAAGCGGCAGATTCTGGTGGAAAATTTGGATGCCACGGGAAAAGCGGCGCTGCGGGACCTGCTCATCCGGCATAACCCGGAATGGTGGGACCGTACCCCGGCGGAGCTGAAGCAGGCTTTGAAATAAAAGTAACAGTCTTTAAGGGGCGGCACCCTATCAGAAAGACAACAAAAGCCGGGACTGATGTCCCGGCTTTTTAAAATTCTCAAAATGTATAAGCGAAAAGCGGCTCGACTTCCTGCATGTGGCTGCTAAATGGACAGAGGATCCGTTATTCGGCAGAAATATGGTCTTATCTTATCCCTGCGGACTCAGAATCCGTTATGTGCTGGAATAATGGACATTTGGGCGGTGTGTAGGGGAAATAGCGCACCCTGTGTCCGCGAATTCATCAAAAGCGCCTCTTTTGGGAAAATAACGGATCCCCTGTCCGGGTAGAGCTTTCGTAGTCATATCATGAAAAATAGGGAATGGGGCGGATTTTTGTAACAGCCCAAAAGCCTCCCGGAGTCCAGTCTGGAAAGGCTTCTTAAACTATTCATTCCACCACCGCTTTAAATCCTTCCACCAGGAGTTGTCCTGCTTCTTGCCCTCCGGTGCCTTCTCGCCGGCGGCGTTTTTGGCCGGCGCGCAGTATTCCACCGGCTCGGTGCCCTCCACGAAGGCCTCCATCCGGCCGTTGGGGCAGGCGTCATTGGCCAGCTTCCCGGTGTCCGGGTCAATGTAGACATTCACGACTCCCTCGGGTACAGGGAACAGCTTGGGTGGCACTGTCTCCAGAGTCTTCTCGGTGAATTCGGCGAAGATGGGTGCCGCTTTGCGCTGGTCCAGCTTGCCGATGGTTTTGTCCTTATCGTAGCCCACCCATACGGCGGTGGACAGCTCCGGGGTGTAGCCCACCATCCAGGCATCGTAGTTGGTGGTGCCGGTTTTTCCGGCTACCGGCCGCTTCATCAGATCGGATACCCGGTACCCCGTGCCGCCCTCCTCGAAAACGGACTGCATCAGATTGGTTAACACATAGGTATATGCCGGGTGAATCACTGATGATTCCACAGGCTGGGCTTCATACAGCACACGGCCCGCATGGTCCTCCACCCGGATCACGGCCATCGGCTCCGCCCGCACTCCTCCATTGGCCAGAACACCATACGCCGAAGCCATTTCGAAGGGGCTGACAGGGGAGGTGCCCAAGGCCAACGAAGGAAGAGCCGCCAGCGGCGAGGAAATACCCAGTCTGCGGGCCATATCCACGGTTTTCTCCGGCGTTACAGCCATAATGGTGCTGACCGCATAGATGTTGTCGGATTTCATAATCGCCCGGCGCATATCGATTTCCATATTGTCATAAATATTGTCGTAATTGCTGGGAGCATATGTTTTACGGCCCTGATCATAGCTGAAAACAGTGGGCTCGCTTTTGTACGGAGTTAAGGGGGAAACATTCTCTGAAAGTGCCGCCAGGTAGATCACCGGCTTGAAGGCGGAGCCTGGCTGTCTGGTGGTGGCAAACACCCGGTTGAACTGGTTTTCCTTGAAATCCTTCCCGCCTACCATCGCCTTGATATAGCCGTTCCGGGGGTCAATGGCGATAAGCGCTGCCTGGAGCTCGGAGTCCGCAGGAATTTCCGCGGCAACCGCCTCCTCGGCAATCTTTTGGGCCCGCAAATCCAGTGTGGTGTAAATTCTCAGCCCGCCTGCCTCATACTGGTCCTCCGTCATGTTCAGCTTGTCCAGCACTACATTCTTCACATATTCCTGAAAATAAGGGGCCTCTGAGACAGCGTTGGTTTGCCGTGGCACAATGGTCAGCGCTTCCCGGTGTGCGGCCTCCGCCTGCTCCGGGGTAATAATGCCCTCTTCCGTCATGGCGTTCAAGATCACCTTTTGGCGGTCCTTGGCATTTTGCATGTTCAGATAGGGGGAATAGTATTTGGCGCCCTTTGGCACACCGGCCATCATGGCGGCCTCGGCCAGGTCCAAATCCTTGGCGTCCTTTCCGAAGAACATTTTGGCTGCGGCTTGAACGCCGTAGGTGGAATGGCCGAAGTATACCTGGTTCAAATACTGCTCCAGAATTTCATCCTTGGTCAGTCTCATTTCCAGATGAAGGGCGAAGAAGGCCTCCTTGATTTTGCGGGACCAGGTGCGGTCGTGGCTCAGGTATAGATTGCGGGCTAGCTGCTGCGTCACTGTACTGGCGCCCTGCTCCATAGACATGGTTTTGATATCCTGAACGGCCGCTCTGGCCAGCCCCTTGGGGTCGATCCCCAAATGGTTGTAGAACCTCCGGTCCTCCACTGACAGCACAGCCTGAATCAGATACGGGGAAATATCAGAAAGGCCCACTACCTCGCGGTTTTGACCGGAATGGAAGGTGTCGATAAGATTGCCCTGCATATCGAGGATCTGGGAATTCTGGGATACGGTTACCGCGGGCAGTGCCTGGGAACGCAGGTACAGTAAGGTTAGAACGCCTAATATGACGCCAATTACGGTAAGGGACAGGAACAGGGACAGCATCCGTTTTGCGCCGCGGACAACTCGGTTGCCTTTGGACCGCTTTCTGGATTCCCGGCGCTCTTCTGCCATGTGTGTCACCCCTCTACTGGTTTTAGTAACCAGTATGGAAAAATCCGGGCGGCCGTATTCAATCCGGGGCGGCCGGGCGCAAATAAATTTCCCGAAGAGACAGCCGGGAAAACCAAACAGCCTGCCGGAAGAACGGCAGACTGCATTAGAGGAGGAGTATAGCCGGAGGAGAGGGGGTGTTCACTGCCGGTGAACCTTGCGGAAGGCGCTGGGGGTAATGCCCTCCTGCTGCTTGAACAGCTTGATGAAATAGCTGGCATGCTCATAGCCCACTGCCCGTGCGATATCCTTCACATCCACATCGGGATGGCGCAGGAGAAGCTCCTTGGCCCGTCTTAACCGGAACCGGTTAATATATTCGAAGGGGCGCAGGCCGAAGCTTTTCTGGAACAGATGGCAGGTGTATTGGGGGGAGATCCGCAGCTGGCCCGACAGGGTCTCTAACGTCAGCGGCTCCATAAAATGCTCGTCGATATAGGATAAGGCCGGCATCAGCTGCTCGTAATGCTCGGTACGGGAGCGCATGTCCGGCGTACTGGAATACATGAACAGGTCCAGAACGATGGCGTAGATTAAGGCAGAGCAGCGGATGTAGCGGGAGGGGTCCTTGGACTGCAGCAATTCATTAGCCTCCAGGAGCTTCTGAAGCACAATATCCGGGTGGGACAGCTGGAGGACTGCCGAACCGTTCATTTTGAGCGAGGCCAGCATACTCTCCGCCTGAACGCCGTTGAAGGAAATCCACCGGGTTGCCCATGGCTCCCGGACCGCATAATAATGATGCTTGCGGTTAGGATAAAGAAGCATCCCCTGACCCGCCGATACGGGGAACCGTTTGCCCTCCGTTTCCAGAATCCCTTCGCCGGAGATGCATTGAATCCATTGAAAGTCAGGGAAGCCGCCCTCCCGGAGCATGTTGTCCTGGTGCTCCCAGCCGCCGGCGCTGGTCACAAAAAAGGGCAGTTTCAGCTCTGTATCCGTCAGCACCACAAAAATATTATGATCCATGACTTTTCTCCTATATGATACTCAAATTTTTATATATTCACGAAAATTCTTAGGTTGAATTCAAGCCGAAAGGGCTATATGCTTTTAATATAATCACACTTTACATCTTTGGCAATGCGATCCGCCGTCATTTCCGGCTATCAGCCCAATCATTCGTGTTTTACACGGATTTTTGTCCTTGCATGAGAGTAAACGCTTACAAAAAATTGCCCGCAAAGTGGCAGGGAGGCGCATTATGGTACAAAAGAAAACAGGCGGCTTTACCCTTCCGGGAGAATCCGGATATGAAGCCTTAACCCTTGAACTGGCGAAAAAGTGGGGGGCTGATGTCATC
>JAQSYT010000185.1 GCA_029256065.1 Paenibacillaceae bacterium | reverse complement strand
ACTCTCAGGCCGGGTTTGATTTTTTTGCCGCGATATTCAGGCGCCTTCAGATCAAGCCTCGTTCAAAACATGGACGCCCTGGAGCAGCTTGTATTGGGTGGGCGTGCAGTTTTTGTAGGTTTTGAATACGCGGTTAAAGGTAGCCAGACTGATAAAGCCGGACTGCATGGCCACATCGGTAATGGACAGACTGGGGTCAATGAGCAGCCTCTCCGCATACATAATCCGCTGCTGGTTCAGGTAGCTGTAGCAGGACATGCCCACAAACTGCTTGAACAGCCGGATAAAATGGTATTTGCTGAAGCCGGCGAGAGCGGCCAGATCATCCAGTTGGAGCGCCTCTGCGCAGTGCTGGTTGATATAATCGCAAACCTCCAGGAATTTCTCCATGTATTCATGCTGCTTGCGGCTGGTGGTGTTGGGGAAGCGGTTCTCCACCTTCATGAAATGCCGGCCCAGAGTAACAAAAAATTGGATAAGGGAGGAGTAAACGGCAGCCTCCTTCAACAGGGTATTGCTGAAGTATTCCTCCATAATGTCCAGAAGCAGCGGCTTCAGCACACTGTGGAGGCTTTCGTCCGGATCGCTGCGGACCACACTGCAGGGGCGCAGCAGATGAAGGCTGGAGGCGAAGCCGTTCAGCATATGCAGCTGGCTGCTGTCGAATTGCAGGATGATCCGGGTGCCGTGAGGAGGGGCAAAGAGCTGGTGTAGCTCCCCGGGCGGGATCACCAGAATGTCTCCGGGCTGAAGGATATGCTCCGTCCCATTCACCACAGCGATGTACCAATTTTCCAGAGGCATAATAATTTCAGCGGCCGTATGCCAGTGAACCGGATAATTCTCCGCCTCCTCATTGAGATATAAACGGATGCCGAAGCGCTCCTCATAGGAGACGGTTTCATGGGTGCCGTGGAGAATTTCAATCATAGATGCGTTCGTCCTTTCCAGGGGGATATAAAATAGCAATTTTTGATTAGTGGATCGCAACAATCAAGGAGAAAGATAACCTGGAAAGACTATAATAAAGGTGTGGGATGCAAAAATGAAGGGCTTACAGGAAAGGTGTAACCGTATACATTATTTGCATATCCTATTATAACCCTTATTTTTACGGAAATAGCTATATGAGGATTATAGCATATATTGCTGTCTTTAGGGCGTGTCTAAAAACTCGCTTGAGGGCATCTTTCACCGCCTTTTCGTCCCTTGCATCGTCACTTCCGCTTGACGTACCCCCGGTACGCCTTCACGAAAGTTCCTTGCCATGAACAAAAATTCGATGAAATCTGCTCCCCTCGGAGTGTTCAGACATGCCCTAGCATGATAAAGAGAGGAAGTGGATTTGGATGATGGAGCTGGTCAACAACGCAACCAAATTGAAGGAGTACCGGGAACGGGCCGTCCTGCTGGTCAGCCGGATGACTCTGGAGGAAAAGGTTTATCAAATGCTGCATACTGCACCTGCTATTGAGCGTCTGCAGGTTAAATCTTATAATTGGTGGAATGAAGGCTTGCACGGAGTGGCCAGAGCCGGTGTGGCGACGGTATTCCCCCAGGCAATCGGGCTGGCGGCAACCTTTGACGAGAAGCTGCTGGAGGAGGTGGCGGATGCTGTTTCCACAGAAGCGAGAGCCAAGTTCAACATGCAGCAGGAGTTTGACGACACCGACATTTACAAGGGCCTGACCTTCTGGGCGCCCAACGTCAATATATTCCGGGATCCCCGCTGGGGCCGGGGGCATGAAACCTACGGTGAAGATCCCCATCTTACAGCCCGGCTGGCAGTCCGGTTTATCCGGGGCTTGCAGGGACAAGACGAGAATTATCTGAAGGTAGCCGCCTGCGCCAAGCATTTTGCCGTGCATTCCGGCCCGGAGGATATCCGCCATCAATTCGATGCCGTTGTGTCGGAGCAGGATCTGTACGAAACCTATCTGCCGGCCTTCCGCACCTCTGTGCAGGAGGCCAAGGTGGAGGCGGTAATGGGGGCGTACAACCGCACCAACGGAGAGCCATGCTGCGGAAGCGAGCTTCTGCTAAAGAAAATTCTCCGGGATACCTGGCAATTTGAGGGCCATGTGGTATCCGACTGCTGGGCCATCCGTGATTTCCATGAGCACCATAAGGTCACCGAAACCCCTATCGAATCCGTTGCCCTTGCTGTGAGGAACGGCTGTGATCTGAACTGCGGGAATATCTTCGTTTATCTTTTGGAAGCGGTTAAAGACGGGCTGATGACCGAGGAGCAGATAGACCTGGCAGTGATCCGGCTGTTCACCACAAGAATGAAGCTGGGATTGTTCGAGGAGCAGGAGAAGGTGCCCTATTCCACAATCCGGTACAATCAGGTGGATTCGGACGCCATGCGCGAGTTAAACCGCAAGGCTGCCAGAGAATGTCTGGTGCTCTTGAAGAATGAGAATCATCTGCTGCCATTGGACAAAAAAGCCATCCGTACCATCGGTGTCATCGGTCCCAATGCCGACAACCGGAGGGCGCTGGTAGGCAATTATGAAGGCACCGCTTCCCGCTATATTACTGTGGCGGAAGGCATTCAGGATTATGTGGGTGAGGATGTCCGGGTGTTCTACTCGGAGGGCTGCCATTTGTATAAGAACCGGATGAGCGGGCTGGGAAGGGAAAATGACCGGATTTCCGAGGTTAAGGGTGTGTGCAAGGAGAGCGATGTGATTGTCGTCTGCCTGGGGCTGGATTCAGGCTTAGAGGGTGAGGAAGGGGATCAAGGCAACCAGTTTGCCAGCGGTGATAAGCCGGATTTGAAGCTGCCGGGTCTGCAAAGCGAAGTGCTGAGAACTGCTCACGAAAGCGGCAAACCGGTCGTGCTGGTGCTGCTGTCGGGCAGTGCGCTGGCAGTGGATTGGGCGGATGCCCATGTGCCTGCCATCATCCAGGGCTGGTATCCCGGCTCCCAAGGCGGCAGGGCCATTGCCGAGGCTATCTTCGGAGAGTTCTCCCCGGAGGGTAAGCTTCCCGTCACCTTCTACAAGGAAGACGACCAGCTGCCGGCATTTACGGATTACTCCATGAAAAGCCGCACCTACCGCTATATGGAGTCCGAACCCCTATATCCCTTCGGCTACGGATTATCCTACACAGACTTCCACTTGGATGAAGTGAAAGCGGATACCTCCACCATTTCTGAAGCAGGTATCCAGGTGTCGCTGAAATTGCACAACATTGGAAGTGTGGCTGGGGGAGAGGTAGTCCAGCTTTACGTCAAGGCGGAACGGGATCATACGCCCAACCCGCAATTAAAGGCCTTCCGCAAGGTGCATCTCCAGCCTGGGGAAGAACAGGAGATTACTCTGCAGCTGCCTTTGGAGGCATTCAGCCTATGTGATGAGAAGGGGGTCCGCCAGGTGTTGAAGGGCCGGTACACGGTATACGCCGGCACCTCCCAGCCCGATGCCAGAAGCCGGATTCTCACCGGCAAAACTCCGGCGTCCATCATCATATCAGCGGTTACGGACTATGAGATTAACGAAAGAGGTGAAATCGGGAATGGCACATTCGCAAGCGTGGCTCGGATACCGGGCGGTCAGTGAACCCGGTTTCCGCCAGTATTTGACGGGAGTATATGCGGATAGACCGGATGCCATTCTGAAGAGCGGCATCCGTGAGCTGCAGCTGGCGGCGCAAAGGATGTTCAATACGGAGCTGCCTTATGCGGAAGCGCCGGAGAGCGCAGGCATCCGCCTCCAAGTGAATCCTGAATTAGAGGTGGAGGGCTACCGGATTTATCCCGGTGAAGCCGCCTATACCATAGAAGGCGGAAGCTCATCAGGTGTGCTGTACGGCATCTTCCAGCTCCTCCGCCGGCTGCAGGCGGAGATTCCTGCACCGGATATCCGGGAGAGCAAAACGCCGGATAATCCCTTACGGATGCTGAATCATTGGGACAATATGGACGGCAGCATTGAGCGGGGCTACGCGGGAAATTCCTTCTTTTTTCAGAATGACGAAATATTGGTCGATGACCGTACCCGGGATTACGCCCGGCTGGCTGCTTCGGTTGGCATCAACGGTGTCGTGATTAATAACGTCAACGTGAAGCATGCGGCCACCAGCCTGATTACGGACCGGTACTTCAATAAGCTCCGCAGTCTGCAGCAGATTTTCGCCGAATACGGCATCCGGCTGTTCCTGAGCCTGAACTTCGCCGCACCGCTGGAGCTGGGCAGCCTGGATACGTCTGACCCTCTGGATGCCGGCGTGGTCAGCTGGTGGCGGGAGAAGCTGCAGGAGGTCTACGAGGCCTTGCCCGGTTTAGGCGGCTTCCTCATCAAGGCGGATTCCGAAGGGCGCCCCGGCCCCTTCACCTACGGCAGAACCCATGCCGACGGGGCCAATATGCTGGCGGATATTATTGAGCCTTGGGGCGGCCTCATTATTTGGCGCTGCTTCGTATACAACTGCAAGCAGGATTGGCGGGACCGGAAAACAGACCGGGCCCGGGCAGGCTACGATCATTTCCAGCCCCTGGACGGCAGCTTCCATGACAATGTGATTCTGCAAATCAAGAACGGTCCCATGGACTTTCAGGTGCGGGAGCCGGTTTCGCCCTTGTTCGGAGGTCTTGAGGCCACCAATCAGATGCTGGAGGTGCAGATTGCCCAGGAATATACCGGGCAGCAGCGGCATGTGTGCTATCTGGTCCCTCTGTTCCGGGAGGTTCTGGACTTCCGGACCTACTGTGCACCGGAGAAGGACACAGTAGGGGATATCGTCAGCGGCAAAACCCATCGGCGGACCAACTGCGGTATGGCGGCTGTGGCTAATACGGGGAATGACGCCAACTGGACCGGGCATGATCTGGCTGCGGCCAACTGGTACGGCTTCGGGCGGCTCAGCTTCGATTTGTCCCTCACCTCCGAGGAGATTGCACGGGAATGGGCGGTACTGACCTTCGGCACAGACCCTCAGGTGCTTGCCGCCGTGGAGCGGATTCTATTGGGCTCCTGGCGGACCTACGAAAAATATACCTCACCTTTGGGCATTGGCTGGATGGTGAATCCAAACCATCATTACGGGCCCAATGTGGACGGCTATGAATATGACAGATGGGGCACCTACCACCGGGCGGACCACAAGGGCATGGGTGTGGACCGCAGCACGGCGGGAACGGGCTACGCAGCCCAGTACAAGGAGCCCAACGCTTCCATCTACAACTCCGTGGAAACCTGTCCGGAGGAGCTGCTTCTGTTCTTCCATTACATCCCCTATACCCGCCTGCTCTCCGGCGGCACAACCCTGATCCAGCATATCTATAACACCCATTTTGAAGGGGTGGAGGAGGCGGATGCCATGGCGCAGATGTGGCAGGAGCTGGAGGGCAAGGTGCCAGGGGAGATTTACCGCTCCACCGTCTCCCGCCTGGAGGAGCAGCGGCTTCACGCACGGGAGTGGCGGGATATGATCAATACCTATTTCTGGCGCAAGTCAGGCATTCCCGATGAACTGCACCGGACGATCTATTAAGACGGAGGAGGTGGAAGCAGCATGTCAGTCCAACTGGAAGAGAAGCTGAGCAAACCCAGCGTTTACACGTTTAAAAAAGAATCTCTGTGGAGACACGTCAAAAAAGAATGGAAGATTTACACCTTCCTGATCATTCCGGTAATATACTTCCTGATCTTCAAGTACGCGCCGATGATCGGCAACATCATTGCCTTCCGCAAATACCGCGGCGGCCCCAACTTCCTGGGCAGCGAATGGGTGGGCTTCAATTATTTCCGGATGTTTCTGAAGGACCCCAACTTCTGGCGGGCCTTCCGTAACACCTTGACCCTGAGCATCTTTTACCTGATGTTCCGCTTTCCCTTGACCCTGGGCTTTGCCCTTCTTCTGAACGAATTGCGGCAGATCAGGATGAAGAAGGTGGTACAGACCATTTCGTATCTGCCCCACTTTATCTCCATGGTTATCGTAGCGGGCATGATCAAGGAGCTGCTGTCCAGTACCGGTCCCGTGAACACGCTGCTGGAGAATATGGGCCATGCCAAAATCGCCTTCCTGCAGCTGCCCCAGTGGTTTCCCACCATCTACATCGCTTCGGGGATATGGCAGGGGCTGGGCTGGGGAACCATCCTGTACCTGGCTGCTATGACCGGCATTAATACAGAGCTGTACGAAGCCGCCAAAATTGACGGTGCCAGCCGCGCCCGTTTAGCCTGGCACGTGACCATACCCGGCATCCTGCCTACAGTAATGACCCTGCTGATTCTGGATATCGGCGGTATCCTGGGTTCGAATTTTGAGAAAATCCTGCTGCTTTACAATCCGCTTACCTACGAAAAAGCGGATGTCATTTCCACCTTCGTATACCGGATGGGTATCGGCGGCGGTGGCTTTGGCGGGACGGGCGGCAATTTCAGCTATGCCACAGCGGTGGGCTTATTTGAAGGGGTGATCGGACTGATTTTGGTTACCTTGGCCAATGAAGTATCCAAGCGGACAACCGAAACCAGCCTCTGGTAGAAAGGAGCGGCACAATGATAAAAGAAACGTTTTCGTACCGGTTGTTTCAGGTGGTCAATGCCATTGTCATGACCTTTGTGTGCCTGGTCACACTCTATCCCTTTGTCTACCTGATCGCCCAGTCCTTCAGCTCGGAAGCATCGATTTATGCGGGCAAGGTCTTCCTTTATCCCGTTGACTTCACCTTTGAAACCTATGGAATTATTTTGAGCAAGCCGGAATTCTACCAGTATTACAGCAACACCATTCTGTACGCGGTAATAGGGACGATCATTTCGGTAAGCGCCACAGCCGTCCTTTCGTATCCGCTCTCCAAGGAGCGGCTGCGGCTGAACAAGTTTTTCATCCCCTTCGTCCTGTTCACCATGTATTTCGGCGGCGGTCTGATACCCAACTACATTCTGGTGGCCAAATCACTGGGTATGCGGGATACCATCTGGGCCATTGTGATTCCCGGCGCGATCAGCGCGTTTAACGTGATTTTGGTGAAAACCTTCTTTGCCAGCCTGCCCACAGAAATTGAGGAAGCAGCCAAGGTGGACGGCTTGGGGGTATACGGGATTTTTATGCGGATTACACTGCCCTTGTCCAAGCCGATTCTGGCAACCATGGTGCTGTTCAGCATGGTAGGCCTGTGGAACAACTGGTTCGGCCCCTCCTTGTACCTGCAATCCAAGGACAAGTGGCCGGTAGCTCTGTACCTGCGGCAGCTCATCGACAGTCTGGGAGGCACGGCGGCAGAAGCGGGAGCCAGCTCGGAGACGGACCGGCAAATCGCCGCCACCATCAAGTCCGCAGCCATGGTGCTGACCTCGCTGCCCATTATCTGCATTTACCCGTTTGTGCAGAAGTATTTCGTTCAGGGTATGATGATTGGTTCGGTCAAAGGCTGATCCGGCAAGCACGTGCCGGAGCTTCCCGCCGCGCCTCATTAAACGCGTAAATCCCGGGGGGGTTCTTCGGTCTTTGCGCAATACATGCCAAATTCTAGAGGATAAGTAAGAAGCCAGTTTTTGCTGGCGCAAAACTTTAAAGGAGGTTCATATGAAAACAATTAACAAAGTCATGAGTGGTGCATTGGCTGTTATAATGGCTGCAGGGTTGGCGGCATGCAGCGATTCCAAGGATTCCGGTTCCTCAGCTTCCCCGGGTGCCAGCGCTCCAGTGGATGAATCCAAGCTGGATTATACGTACGGTGAGGGCAAAACCTTCAAGTCCAATGAGCCTGTTACCTATTCCGTCATGTACAGCGATAACGAGGCTTATCCGTACAAACAAAACTGGAGACTGTGGAGCGCCATTTCGGAGAAGAGCAATGTCAGCATGAAGCTGACCGTTACTGCCCGGACTGAATATGAAAACCAGAAATCCCTTCTGGTCAACAGCGGCGACGCACCATACATCATTCCCAAAACCTATGAGGAAGCGTCCTTTGTGGCTGGCGGACAGATTGTTCCCATCAGCGATTGGGTGAAGTATATGCCCAACTACACAAAGGCAGTTAAGGCCTGGGGCCTGGAGAGTGACCTGCAAGCCAAGCTGCAGGCTAACGGCAAGTATTATGTCCTTCCCGGCCTGTGGGAGTCTGCGGGCGGCGGATACTCCTACGTTATCCGCAAGGATGTATTCAAGGCTGCCGGAGTAGATGTGGATGCGCTGGAAAATAAATGGACGTATGAGGATTTTTATGAAGCGCTTAAAAAGGTAAAAACACATACAGGCGCCAAATATGTATGGTCTGACCAATATCAGGGCAAATCCACCATGAATATTGCCGCGGTTCCCTTCGGTGTAACCGGCGGCTGGGGGCTGGCCAATGGTCTCCAGTTTGACCAAACCAAAAAGGAATTCTATTTTGCCAATACCACCAGCGACTATAAGGCTTATGTAACCTACTTGAACAAGCTGGTGAAGGAAGGGCTGCTGGACCCCGAATCCTTCACTCAAACCGACGATGCCGCCCGGGCTAAGTTCTACAAGGGCGACAGCTATGTGATCAACGGCAACTACCAGTTCCTGGCTGAATCCAAGGCCAAGATGCAGGTGGCCAACGCCGATTTGTACATGACGATTCAACCCGGCGGCCCCAAGGGCCAGCTGCAGATTGAAACCTCCCGTTTGGAAAACGGTGTCATGATCAGCAAAAAGGCGCTGGATGAGCTGGGCCAGGAAAAATTCATCAAGATGCTGCGCTTTGTCGACTGGCTCTGGTATTCCGATGAAGGTCAAACCTTAAGCCTGTGGGGCGTGGATGGCGAAACCTACACCAAGGATGCCAGCGGCAACTTTAATCTGACCAAGGATATCACCTATAACGGCATGAACCCCACCGGCACGAAGAAGCTGAATGTGGACTACGGCTTTGCCAACGGCGTATTCGCTTATGGAGGCACCACCAAGCTGCGGCTGTCCAAAATGACGGAGGGTGAGAAAAACTTCACGGACCGTGTCCTGAAGAACCGGCAGCCCCGGAAGCTGGCGCCGCCCATTATGGCCAATGCCGATGAAAGCGAGCAAATGAACCTGATCTCCAAGCCGCTGATGGACTTCGTTTCCACCGCTACCCTGAAGTTTATCACCGGCCAGCAGGACATTAACTCCGGATGGGATGCATACGTGAAGCAGGCCGACTCCAATGGCTCTGCCCGCTACACCAAAATGGCTAATGATGTTTTCACCAAAACCAAATCCATTCTCGGCTACTAATCCGGTTTTATGTTTGTTTTGACCTGATCAATGTAACAAAGACGGGGCTATCCAGCAGTCAGTTCTCACTGACTTACTGGCCGGCCCCTTTTTTTTGCGAAAATGCGCGATTGCTGCATTTTCATCCGGGGATGTTTTTGAGTTTACATTCAGTTTATACGGCTCGATTATGATGGGTATACAACAAAAATCATAGACTGCTTCTGTAAAGATTTGAATAATGATAATTAAGGTCTTACGTCCGGGCGAGTTCGGCATTATAATGAGAAGATAGACTTTATATGCCAATTTGAATTGGCGGTAGAAAGAGTGTGAAAATATGAGGGATCGGTTATGCATGGGACTTGATATCGGTTCCACAACTGTAAAGCTGGTGATTCTGGATGGGCATGGGCAGCTGATCTATGACAAATACGAACGCCATTACTCGGATATCCGCACCACAACATTCCGTTTGTTAAAAGAAGTCTGTGTCCGTTATTCCGGCACCAGCGTCTCTGTACGCGTAACCGGTTCCGGCGGCATCGCTGTGTCCAAGTGGCTGGGTCTGCCCTTCATTCAGGAGGTGGTGGCCGGCACAGAGGCGGTGGAACGCTATATCCCCCACACCGATGTAGCCATTGAGCTGGGCGGCGAGGATGCCAAGATCACCTTTTTCCGGGGAGGGATCGATCAGCGGATGAACGGGGCATGCGCAGGCGGGACAGGGGCCTTCGTGGATCAGATGGCGGCCCTTCTGCAGACGGACGCGGCAGGCTTGAATGAGCTGGCGGGACGCAGCAGCACACTGTACCCGATCGCCTCCCGCTGCGGTGTTTTCGCCAAAACCGATGTGCAGCCGCTTCTGAATGAAGGGGCCAACCGGGAGGATATTGCCGCGTCCGTGTTCCAGGCGGTAGTGAACCAGACGATCGGGGGATTAGCCGGCGGCAAAAAAATTAAAGGCAATGTGGCTTTTTTGGGAGGGCCCCTGTATTACCTGACGGAGCTGCGGCAGCGGTTTATCGAAACCCTTGCCCTGCCTCCGGAGCA
>JAQSYT010000184.1 GCA_029256065.1 Paenibacillaceae bacterium | reverse complement strand
GTACGTATCGACCTCCGCCATAATGGAGGCCAGCTCCTGGGCCTCATCCGGGGTTTGGGAAACCTGCGGCATCCGGCTTTTGGTGACATTCTCGTAATATTTGTTGTAGACGGCAGAGGCCTGCTTCTGCTGCTCATAGTTGAAATATTGCTGAAAATAGCGGTCATCGCCTACAAAGCCAGGTGCCGGCTGGGAAACCCGGATATACTTGGACATGGCTTCGCCCACAGAGAGCTTGTCGGGATTTTTCATAATGAGATCCGTGTATTTGGGCTGCCCGTTGACCAGGGTATAGGTGACGCCCTCCACGCCGAAGGATTTCAGCATATTGCCTTCCTCGGAATAGAAATAGTCCAGCCATTTAGCGGTCGCTTCCGGACTTTTGTTGGCCGGGGTAATGCCTGCGCTGCCCTCTCCGCGGTAGCTGTATGCGGCCAGGAAGATGTTGGGCTGGTCCCCCTTCTTCAAAACGGGATGCTGTGCACCTACCAGATCGTAAGCGGGGTTGGCCGTTTTGGCGGCAGGCAAATATTTGCCCATACCCCCGCCGATGAAGCCGGCATAGGCTCCGGTGATGCCGTTGGTGATTTTGGCATCCTTGGACTTGGCATCCTGGGTGGCGAAGTCAGGGTCCAGCAGACCTTCCTTGTACCAGGCGTTCATTTGCGCCAGATAGTCCTTGAACGCGGCTTCATATGGGCCAAACTTCACCTTCCCGCTCTCCTGAAAGAAGGCGTCGCTAATGCCGTAGGCTCCCGTGAAGCGGTCTGCGCTGAAGTCGGACATAACCATGGTCAGCGGTGTTTTGACGCCTTTCTTTTCCTTGAACTGGCGCAGCACCTGGGTCCATTCCTCCATGGTCTCCGGAACTGCAAGATTCAGTTCGGTAAGCCAATCTTTCCGCAGCACAAGGCCGCTGCTTACGTTGGTATTGCCTACGCCAATGCCCGGGAATGCGTAGATCAAGCCCGAATCGGTGGATATATCCTTTCGGGTGCCGGGGTTTTTGTCCAAATACGCCTTGAGATTGGGAGCATGCTTGTCGATGATATCATTCAGCGGAATCAGCACTTTGTCTGCAATGGCCTTTTCCGGCCCCCCGGGATAGTTGACGAAGTTGGATTCGATCACATCCGGCAGCTTGCCTGAGGCGATCATCAGATTAAACTGCTCCTTCTCGCTCCCCGTCGCCGGATGCTGGAAGCTGATCTTCACTCCAGTCCTTTTTTCCATTTCTTGGTAAACAAGTGCCTCTCCATAATTCTTGATGGAACGAGCCGCATCTGCCGGCAGCCCGGCCCAATAGGTGAGCTGCACAGGCTGGGCGGATGGAGCCTTACTGCCCGCGGGCGCCTCCCCGGCGGAATTCTCCGTTCCAGAGCCGCAGCCCGCTCCTATTCCGGCCAATAACGATGCGCCTGCCAGAAGCTTTACCCATTTGAATGTCATACTGGATTCCCCCTTGTTTAATGGTTCCGTAAGGTTGATCAGGTTGTGTTCCCGCTGTTAGTGTAAGATGATAAGCCGGCATCCGGCAACGCACAGGTTATAACCGGAGCCCCCATTTTCCCACCACCTCAGAAAATGAAGGTTCCCGCAAAAGGTGAAGATTTACAATAATGAAGCATGGTGCACGGCTTTGACCCCGGACATGATCACCAAGCCGCGAAACCGAAAATACTTAAGCAAAAAAAAAACCGAGGCCGCAAAGCAGCTCCGGTTGTTTTTATGTTCAAACATTACAGATAGCACACTACTTCTTGGTTGTGTACCAATCGTTGATCTCCTTGTAGCTGGCTTCCCCGCCGGCTTGTTTGTATTTATTGGCGAAGGTTTCTACACTGCTTAACGGTTCTTCGCCAACAATGACCTTTACAGCATAATCATTCAAAAGCTGGTTCAGCTGTGCATTTTCCTTGGAGAAGGTAGGCAGTACAGGTGCAACCCCCAAAGGATCAGGAGTTCTCATTTCCTTCGGCATCACCTTGTTCAGATAAGACCAGCCCTCAAACAAACGGGCATCCTTCTGTACCCGTGCTTGCCAGTAGGTGGGATAATTCTTCTCGTCCATACCGGTCAAGAAGTTGTTGGCTTGGTTGCGCTCGTCTGTGAAAATGGGCAGGATCGGCGTATATAATCCATCCTTGAAGGTATAATGCTTGCCTTCGACACCAATGGCAATTTCCTTAAAGGTTTCCTTTTCCAGCTTGGCGTTCATCCACTTGATAGCATCCTCCGGATGTTTGGAGGCTTTGGGAATGAAGGTGATGCGGTCAAAGCCGGAATTGGCGTTCAGTCCCCCTTTGCCGTCTTTTCCTTTCAGAATGGGGAGATAGGCAAATTTGGCATTAGGGAAATTCTTGTTCAAGGCGTCGCCAATGGTGGGAATATCCGCCCAGTTCAGCACAATTACCCCTGCCTTGCCGCTGGTGAACTTCTCCTTCATAGTCGCATCCTTATTAACGGCAAATTCCTTGTCAAGCAATCCCTGCTTGTAAAGATCAGCCACGTAAGCCATATAATCCTTAAAACCAGGATGCAGCGGCCGTGGAACAAGCTTGCCATCCAAGGCGCTCCAGCCGTTAGGCATGCCGAAGGCGCCAATCAGGTTTTCAATAATCGGACTTGCCCCATTAATAGTCATAGGCGCATTCTTGTCGCCGTTTCCGCCCGGGTCCTTTTCCTTAAAGGCTTTCAGCATGGCGGTGAATTCATCCACTGTAGTAGGCATCTGTAAGCCTAGCTTGTCGAGCCAATCCTTGCGGACCATAAGACTGGTGCTGGAAAATTCTACGGCACGCATGGGAAGGGCATATATTTTTCCGTCCACCTTCACCGCATTGAAGGTTTCCTCCGAAATGGAAGCTTTAATGTTAGGACCGTACTTTTCAATCAGCGGCCCCAAATCCACCAGGGCCCCCTTCTTGGCATAATCGGCATACAAAGCCTTATTGCCTCCGATGGTGATGGAATCGTACGGCTCCGCTGAGGAAATCAGCAGATTCAGCTTATCATCGGCTTTGTCCGCAGGCAGCATGTCATACTTCACTTTGTACCCGGTTTTCTCTTCAATTACCTTAGCTACAGGATACGTGTTGTAATCATCCTTCATCCAAATTGATAACGCTCTCAATTCCGGCTTCGGACCGCTGCTTGGAGCAGTCGTTCCGGTTGCCGCCGCAGTTGCGCCGGCAGAAGCCGCAGTTTCCTTCTCACCGCCTGAACTGCCGCATCCGGCTGCACTGAGTGCTAGTCCAGCAGACAGAGATAATAGGAGCAATCTGTTTTTTTTCATGTTTACCCCTCCTGATTTGGTAATGATTCCAGCTTGTATAGGAAGCCTCTGCCGATCAAAACTCACCAGAAGCATAGCCTACGTGCCATTACTCTTCCAATAAACTGCTAACCCTTGACTGAACCGATCAACACACCCTTGATGAAATATTTCTGCAGGAAGGGATAGACGCACAAAATCGGGACTGTGGATGCCACAACTGTCGCCGCCCGGATGCCTTCGGGAGACATATTCATCAGATCATCAATGCTTTTATTGGCGGCATTAGAGGTATCAGCATCCATAACGACATCACGGAGATACAATTGCAGCGTTTTTAGGGACGTATCATTGATGTACAGCATCGGATTGAAGAAATCATTCCAGAAGCCCACCGCATAGAATAGGGAAATGGTGGCGATAACCGGCATGGATAAGGGCAGAATGATCCGGAACAGAATGGTATAGGTTTTGGCTCCGTCGATTCGTGCGGATTCTTCCAGGGCCTCGGGGAGATTTTCGTAATAGCTTTTGATAATCAGCAGGTTGAACACACTGACCATTCCCGGAAGAATCAACGCCCATAGATTATTGATCAAATTCAAATTCCGCATCAGCAGATAGTTAGGGATCATACCGCCGTTAAACAGCATGGTGAATACGAACAACACCAGGACGAAGGAAATGCCGGGCAAATGACGCTTGGACAAGGGATAAGCCGTAACGGCGGTCATCAATATGGAGATGATCGTTCCCACCACGGTAACCCCAACGGAAACCATAAATGCTCTGATGAATATATCCGAGGATATCACCTGTCTGAGCGTATCCAGTTGAAACCCGACAGGAAATATTCCTACCTTGCCCGATACAATCGCCCATTCCTCACTAACCGATTTGGAGAATACATTCGCCAAGGGCAGAAGCATGGCCAAACCCATTAGAACCAGGAACAGATAAACAAAGATGTCCAGCAGCCAATCCCCGGCTGTTCTTTTTTTCATTGTGCCATCCCTCCTTTATTACCAGATTCCCCGGTTCAACAGTTTTTTGCTGACATAGTTTCCGGAGATCACGAGTATAAAGCCTACAACCGAATTGAACAACCCTACCGCTGTGCTGAAGCTGTAATCCATTTTCCCCAAACCTACACGGTAGACGAAGGTACCAATCACATCTCCCGTTTTATACACCACAGGATTGTACATAGTCAGAATTTGCTCTGTTCCCGCCTCCAGCACGTTGCCTAAGCGCAGAATAAACATTAATACGATGGTGGGAAGTATACCCGGCAGAGAAATGTACAGCATCTTCCGGATTCTGCCGGCACCGTCGATGGATGCGGCCTCGTACTGCTCCTGGTCGATCCCGGCAATGGCGGCAATGAACACGATGGCGTTCCAGCCTACTTCCTTCCAGCCTGCGGTGAACACAATCACACTCCGGAAATAGGAGTTGTTCATAAAAAAGCTGATGGGCTCCCCGCCAAACGATTGAATGATATTGTTGACCAATCCGCCGGACGGTGACAGAATGGTGATGAATAAACCGGAAATAATGACCCACGACAGGAAGTGGGGCAAATAAATAATGGTCTGGATCGTCCGTTTAAAAACCATAATCCGCACTTCATTCAATATTAACGCGATAAAAATCGGGATGGGGAACAGCAATACGATCTTGTACACACTGATCAAAAGCGTATTGGAAAATACCTGGGCAAATTCCTCGGAATGGATCAGCTTCTGAAACTGCTGAAGACCTACCCATTCACTGCCCTTTATCCCCTCAAAAATGTTAAAATCCTGAAAAGCGATAACGACTCCGTACATGGGCGTGTACTTGAACAAAAACAAAAAGATAAGCCCCGGAATCAATAGAATGTAGTAGTCTAAATTCCGCAAGGCTAGTTTCCACTTGCTTGATTTAGCTTGCCTGGTTAACGCCTCATGTGCCTTTTTGTCCAAGTCTGTTGCACTGACGCTCATTCCGGTCACCTCCATGTCTGCTGCTTTCTTGTTTGCCCTTATTATACACAGCCATTGGAAGCGCTTCACAGGAGGTAAAGCTACTATTTCTGGTCTGATCTTATGATCCTTCTGAAGCGGAGGCCAAACCGTTAATCTCTGCCTCTGTACGGATCGTACGGATAGCCTTCACCCGGACGAATATGGTTGTACCTTGACCCTGCACCGTCTCAATGGATAAACCATACTGCTCGCCCGCAAAAATACGGATTCTTTCGTTTACGTTATATAAGCCGTAAGAACTGCCAGAACCATCTTCCCGCATGTCCGGACGGGGCAGCAGCAGCAGCTTCCTGGCAGTGTCCTCGTCCATGCCGATTCCATCATCGGCCACGGAGAGCAGCAGGACTTCATTTTCCAGCTTGGCAGTAATGAGGATGGAGCCTTTCTTGTCCTTTGCCTTGCGGATTCCGTGCAGCAAGGCGTTTTCCACCAGCGGCTGCAGGGTAAGCTTAGGAATCAGATACCCTTCCAAATCAGGCTCTGCTTCAATACGGAAGGTAAAGGTGGACGGGAAACGGTTTTGCTGAATTTCCAGATATACCTGGGCTAAGCTCAATTCATCCTCCACGCTGACATTATCCTTGCCCTTGTTCAAGCTGAGACGGAAATATTGGGCTAAGGCTTCAATCATGTGGCTGGTATCCTCAGCATGATGGGCAATGGCTGACCAATTAATCATATCCAGAGTGTTATACAGGAAGTGGGGGTTAATTTGTGCTTGCAGCGCCTTCAGTTGGGCCTCCCGCTCCAATACCTTGGCCTGGTAGGTTTCCTCCATCAGGTTATTGACCTTGCGGATCAGTTGGTCCACACTCCGCTCCAGCAGCCTGAAGTCCCCTTCCGGAGCATGCCGGTATTCCTCCAGCCAGCCGACACCCTCCTTGCGCATCATTTTCAGCACGACTTGAATCCGTTTTGTCAGCCCTTGTATGGTAAAGGTTAGCAGGACAAAAACCAAGATCAAAAACAGGATAGTAATGGCTATGACAGTAGCAATGCTGGTGAATTGGTTCTGGGCCACCGCCCGGTGGGCGATTTCCGATTGGGACACCTGGGCCAGCACCTTCCAGCCGGTGGATTCAATCGAAGTAAACATCACATACACATTCTCCCTGCCGACAGTGTGTTTAATAATGCCCTCGCTATTCTGGAGCACCGTATTTTTTGCATCCTCCGGCAAAACCTCCCCTGTTTGCTCTCTGCCCGTGGTATCGGCTGGATCGCTCCAAGTGTAGATCAGTTCTCCGTCCTTATCCATAATGTAAGGGGCATATACCGTTGAGAAGTTGACTCCCGAGATAACCTCCTTCAAAATCTGATCTGGGATATCCAACATAAGCACACCCAGTATTTCCTCATATTGAAGGGGGTTGCGCAGCACCCGCCCAACGGAAAACACATCCCTTGCTTCTGTATCCAGGTAGTTTTCCCTGTACACCCCCGTCCAGACCATTCCTCCGCCGGCATCCATAATCTCCTTATGCCAAGGGCGCTTCTCCAGCATGGCCATGGGAAACAGATTGATCCGATCGCCTGCGTATAATCGGGAGCCATCCACAAATATCCGGAACCGCAGGATATCCGTATTAGTCTGGACCGTATCCGCCAGATTCCGTAAACTCATCATTTGCTCCAGCTGTTCGGTGATGGAGCTCTGGGGAAGCAGGCTGTTGTACAGCTCCTTATTCATAAAAACCGAATTGCTTATATCCAGAATGTGATCAAGCTTGTAGGTCAGATTCATTCCCGCCTGCCGCAAGGTCTGCTGCATGGAACGGGTAACCTCCTGTTCCAGAATCACTGAGGAACGCTGGTAATAAGACGCCAGCATAATTGTGATAGGCAGAAGGATAAACACTATATAAGCAATAATCCATTTTTTGGCAGCAATAATTCCCTGCCAGAGGCCCTTCAGATAATCCCAATCCAAATTTATCGATTTCCCCATCATTCTCCTCCTTTGCACTTAAGCGCTTGCAAAGAACCTTCGTAATTCGCTGGCTTAAAGCTGGTCTCTGTAAGCGCTGGGAGTGTAGCCGGTCATTTTCTTAAACAGCTTGCTGAAGTGGCTTGGATCGGCGTATCCCACAGCATAGCAGACCTCATAAAACTTATTGCGCGGGTCCTGCAAAAGCTCCTTGGCTCTATCAATCCGCACCTTTGTCAAATATTCGAACAGTGTCTTGCCTGTTTCCTGCTTGTACAGAAGGCTTACATAGGTAGGGCTTAAAAATACCCCCTCAGCAATATCAACTGCCGTGAGATTCTCAGCATAACGCTCATGGATAAGCCGGTGAATCCGGTCAATGACGCCTCCGGTTTTGCCGCCGCGCTTCTCCTTCACACAGATGCAAACCTCCTCCAGATAGCTGCTGACATGCTTTTTCAGATCCTGAAGGGTTTCCTGCCTCAGCACCAGTTCCCAGGCCTCCGCCTCCTTAGCCTCCCACTCTCCGCTAAGGGCGTTCAGCTCAAGCAGAAGCCGGCTGGACAACAGGATCAGCTGCTGGCTTACATTTTTACCGTAACGGAACCCCTCCTTCCGGCTGCGGCCCATGGATTCAAAGATATCTTCCAATGCGTTCCGGAGTCCGTCGATATCTCCAGCTTTCATAGAAGACAGTACTTGATCCTCGGATTCTGCCAACCGGTAATGCTCATTTTCACTGGTCTGAAGGCTATCAACTGTAAGAATTTGGTTTTTCCCCAAATACCATTTTTGGGCGGCCGCCTCCCTGGCTTGCTTATAGGACAGAGGCAGCTCGGACAGCTTATTGACATACTCCCCCACACCGATGGTTACGCTCAGCTTCAGCCACCGGCTCAGGTTATCCCGGACCGCCGCGGCGAGGATGAGCAAGCCGTCCTCCTCCCCCTCCAATAGGGTTTCCGGCCCCTGCATCAATATACCCGCATATTCCCCCGTCACCTTCTCAAAAACCACGCCGCGCATGGTTTTATCCATTAGCTCTTGAATAATGTTCAGCGCCGCGTAAGACAAAAGCTGCTTGTCCTGCTCACTGCGGGAATCCATAACCAGGGAAAGGTCGTCGATCACCACTACCATCACAATATAAGCCTGGGCATCCAGCAGAGGCAGGTTCAGAAACCGGATCCTCTCCCTGACCTTCTCCTCCTTGAAGCTGTCGGAAATAACGGAAAGCAGAAACTTTTCCCGGAGGAGCGGCAGGCTTTGCACCAGCTTTACCTGCATCTCGTTCACCAGCTCTTTAGCCCTTGCCTCTTCCTGGAGCGAGGTGAGGACGCGGGTAATCACCGTATGGAGCTCCTTGCGGCTGATGGGCTTAAAAATATAATCCACTGCATGAACCTTCAACGCCGACTTCAAATATTCCGCATTATCGAAGCCGCTGATAAAGATGATTTTCACGCCGGGAAGAATGCCGCGAATTTCCGTTGACATTTCAATCCCGTCCATTGACGGCATCTTCACATCAGTCAACACAATATCCGGCTCCACCTCTTTGATCATGGCCAACCCTTTGTCCCCGTCGTCCGCAGTCCCGGCTAGCTCGATTCCGTATGCATTCCAATCGAAATAATTGCTCAGGCCGTTTATCACGGACGGTTCATCATCTACAATGACTAGCTTGTACATCGGTTCGCTCCTTGTGTAATGGAATGGATATGTCAAGTATACTGCATTTAACCGGGGATAAAAGCAGACAGCGCAAAAAACCGGAGGTTTGCCGGCCCCCGGTTTGCTGCTGCGGTTTACGATAAGCCCGGAAAATTACCGTCCAGGGCTGTTTTTTTCATTGTCCTTGCTATTGTTTTTGCCATTCCCGTTGCTGTTGTTTTGGTTATTATTATTCCAGTTTGTTTTGTCGTCATCCTTCTTATTACCGCTGTTCCGGTCGTCTTCCTTTTTGCCGTTGCTATTCTTGTCATCATCTTTCTTATTTGTGTCTTCATTTTTATCCCGGTCATCCCGGTCGTTTCGTCCGTCGTCCTTTTTCCCGGTTTCTTTATCATCGTCCTTCTTGCTGTTATTATCCTGTTTGTCCTTGCCGTTCTGGTTGTTATCCTTCTTATTGTCATCCTTTTTGTCGGTAGCGGAGGCTGGACTCTTCGCGGGAGCCGAGCCGTTGCGCACGGTGGATGGCGAGGCTGCCGGTTTCGCCGAGCTTTTAGGTGTTGAAGTAGGTGTGGGCGTGGCATTTTTGCCAGGTGTAGTTGTAGCCTTGTTTGTAGGTGAAGTGGATTTCTGTGGTGTCTTGGTGGGCGATGGTGTCGCTTTTTTCTCCTGCAGCTTCTTATCCAGGGTGCCGTCCTTCTCTTCCTTCAGCAGCTCCCGGATGCTTTCCTTTTCCAGGTTCTTGGGATCCATGAGTTTGGCAATGCCGCCCTGCGCATTGGCAATATTGTGGACCGAATCCTTTTGCAGATCCTCCACCTTGATATCATGTCCTGCGCTCTTAGCATTCAGGTAAACAGAATATTTGCCCACGGAAAGTCCGTTTTCCTTTGCGGTTTCCATAATTTCTACCGGAGCCGCGAAGGCGGTCACTTGGATTTTATCCGCTTCTTCAGGATGCTTTGTCACTACGTGGGCCAGAACCTGCTGCTTTAAGGCCTCTGTCACCTGGGTATCATCCAGTGCCGCGTCATCCTTCACAATGGTACTGGTTATGACAATGTCAGCTTCCCCTGCGGCGAATACCTTCATTTCCTCGGCTTTTTGCAGGATTTTGTCTGTGACATCATCCATTGAACGGCCCTTATAGGAGACGCTGCGGACAATTTCCAGACCTTTGTCATTGAGCCCCTGCATTTCCCGGACACGTTTGTTTTTATCGATCCCCAGTTCTATGCTGGGATTAATATCGATAGAAACATACGCCACCACGGATTTATCGGAGAAGACGGAGGTCAGTCCGGTAAACAATATCATCGCCAGCATCACTGCAGCTACAAAGCCGG
>JAQSYT010000183.1 GCA_029256065.1 Paenibacillaceae bacterium | reverse complement strand
CGCTAAGTCTGGCTGCGAGGGCAACAATCTTTGCTTCACGCTGCCGGCGACTGCTGATGCAAGCGATGCGCCGACCATTTACTTTACCTGCCACATGGATACGGTTGTGCCGGGCAAGGGTGTGAAGCCCCAGCTGGGAGAGGACGGCATCATCCGCAGCGACGGAACCACCGTGCTGGGCAGCGACGATAAGGCGGGCATTGCCGCTATGCTGGAGCTGGTCCGTGTCCTGCAGGAGGAGAAAATTCCCCACGGCACCATCCGCTTTGTTATTACAGCAGGTGAAGAATCCACACTGCTGGGCTCCCGCAATATGGAGCCAGGCTGGGTGAAGGCGGACTTCGGCTACGCCATCGATTCCAACGGAGAGGTCGGCGGCATTGCCGTTGCAGCTCCCTTCCAATCCAAGGTCTACATTACCGTCAAGGGCAAAACCGCCCATGCCGGTGTCAGCCCCGAAAAGGGCATCAGCGCCATTACAGTAGCGGCCAAAGCTGTATCCCGCATGCCGCTGGGCCGGATTGACAAAGAAACCACCGCCAACTTCGGCACCTTCTTCGCTTCCGGTGAAACCAACATTGTCACGGAGAAGGTTGAGCTGATCGGTGAAGCCCGCAGTCTGGTTAAGGAAAAGCTTCTAAACCAACTGGATGCCATGAAATCCGCCAGCGAGTCGGCTTGTGCCGAGATGGGCGCATCCTGCGAATTCAGGTACGAATTGATGTATCCCGGCTATAAATTTGACGAAACTGCGCCTCATGTGAAGCTGGCTATGGATTCGGCAGAAGCAGTGGGCCTAACACCCAACCTGTTCCATTCCGGCGGCGGCAGCGATGCCAATCTGTTTAACGGCCAAGGCATCCCCACAGTGAATCTGTCTGTCGGCTACCAAGCTATCCATACGGTCAATGAATATATTGCCGTTTCTGATTTGGTGAAGGTGGCGGAGCTGGTGGTAGAAATTTCCCGGCAAGCCGGTCAACAAAAGAAATAAGTAATACCGTAAACGGCCCAGGTTTGGCATGCCGCACTGCGTCCTGGCAGAGGCATTACCTTTCAAACAGCATAATATGGAATACAGCTGTCCGGAGAATGTTCCGGGCAGCTGTTTTTATATGTCCGGTGCAAATTACCATCCGCTTGGCTGCTGAGTGTTTTTGCATTGACAGAACGAACCGAAATTTGTATTATGTTATTTAATGAATATCTAATTAGATAATTATTAAATTGGTTTTGGAAAGGGGCGTGGCCTATCTATGCAGCTGGAGAAGGTGGTTAATTTTCATAAGGCTCTTGCCGATCCCACCCGTGTCAAAATGCTGATTTTGCTGGCCAATGATAGCCACAACGGATTATATCTGGCCGAGAAGCTTGGGGTGACGCCGGCCACCATTACCCATCACTCGTCCAAATTGCGGCAGGCAGGGCTGATTTCTGAGCGGCGGGATAAGAATACCGTCTATTTTTCCCTTAACCATGAAGTATTCCGGAGCTTTTCCCGGGGAGCAGAGCAGCTGATCGACCGTCAAATCAATCAACAGGAGGTAATTCCAATGAATGAGGAACTGGAGAAATTCAAGCAATCGGTTATCCGCAATTTCTATGGGACGGACGGTGCATTAAAGCAAATTCCTGTCCAATTGAAGAAGAAGCTGATTGTCCTGGAGGAAATGGTCCAACGGCTGGAATCCGGCAAATCCTATCCCGAAAAGGATCTGAATGCATTTATTAAGCAGTTTCATATGGATTTTGCCACGATCCGGAGGGAATTCATTATCCATCAATACATGTACCGGGAGAATAACGTCTATGTGCTGAATCCTCCGGAGATGTGGACCAAATGGCAGGATTTAAAATAAAATGAACCAATGTCAGAAGTTTCAGATAATAATAGACGAACCCTGTGCTTTCTGGTAAGCTACTAGAAAAATAAGCGTGTTAGGAGCTGTTTTAACATCCGCTTAAGACAGCTCCTGGATAAGCCAGGAGGATATCTATGCAAAAAGGCATTTTTACGCAAGGAATCGCAGTGCTGCTGTCGGAGCCTGTTACCATTGAGCAGGCCCATAGGGCGCTCCGGGAGCAATTTGCTGTTGGGGATATCAATGACTTTTCCAAGCAATGGGCGTATGGGGGCAAAAGCTTCGTCATTTCGTTTCGACCGGAGGTCAACGGATACCTGATGGTAGACATTGTGGACCGTCCTTGGCCTGACGATATGGGCCATCCACAGGATGATCCCCGTCTGTTCGATGCCTGGTCCTTGGGGCAGTTTGGTCCTTTTGCTTATCCGGGCAACCTGGAGCGTTCGGTGGAGCAAGCCTGGGGCAGCTACCCGGAAGGGCGGCAGGCAGCGGCGGATCATCAGGCCTTTATCCGGATCCGGACCAGCTATATCCTGGGTGAGCAGGCTGGCGACGATGCACCTGTGCTGCCGGAGGGGTACGACCCCATGCAGGAATTGGTCATGATAACGGCTGCAGCGGCCAGACTCATGGAGGAGCTGCCGGCAGCCCTTTGTTATTTTAATCCGGGTGGGGAATGTTTGGCCTCAGGCGGGATGCTGAAGGAGGCTTGGTCCCAAGTGGAAGCAGGAGAAACCCTCTCCCTGGATTTATGGTCCAATATCCGGCTGTATCGGCTTCCCCAGGAGGATTGGATTCTGATGGATACAGTAGGCATGTGGCAGCTGGATGTGGCCGATCATGAAGCCATCTTCCAAAAAGACAGAAGCAACCCCACCCACGTAGCGGATTTCCTGCGCAACATCTCCTTATATTTTCTGAAAGACAGCATAGAGGCGGGAATTGTGGTTCAGGTGGAGGGCCCAGGCGGTATAGCCTGGCAGGGGGAGCTGTACGATAACGGCATCCTTCAGCCACCCCGCCAAACCGTCCGGTGGTACCGGCAGGATGAGACCGGACAACCGGTGCAATAAGGATACATGCCTAGGGCCGTCTTCAAGCTCCGAGGGGCACAGATTTTGCTCAATTTCGGATTTGCAGACAGGCCCAAGCGCAGAAAAAAGCCGCCTCTTTTCCTTATGGAAAGGGCGGTTTTTAATCGATACGGAATCTGGTGTTATTGCCGCATCCGGTTTATGTCCTCCAGTGGCAAGCCGGTAACCTTGGCGATGAGGGCGGGGTCCAGACGCTCAGCGATCATTTGGCGGGCTACTTCCAGCTTGCCTTTTTCAATGCCTTTTTCAATGCCTTGCTCGATGCCCTCCCGGATGCCCTCCTCCTTGCCCTCTTCCTTGGCATACCGTTCAAAATGGGTTTTCCATTCCATCACTTCGATCCCTCCTATGCCGTAAAGATGCTCTGCCTCCTGCCATACCTGCTGCTCTTCTTCCTTGGTGAGAGGAAGGTAGGAGTCGAAAAAAACCGCCAACAGCTCCATTCTGGCAGGGTCAAGCTGCAAACGCGTCATCATCCGGATAAATTCCAGCTTCAACCGGACCTTCTCTTCTTCATTATAGCCCATACTGCTCAGCAATGCAGCAGCTACCGGATTATCCGAATGCACATAATCCTCCCAGTCCAGCTTCCGCAGCTGCAGCCGGTGGTAGCGGAAACGGAGCACCTCCAGGTTTGGCAGACCCCAGCCAAAGCCGTCCGGTTCTGTGGAATGCCTCCGGTGGCTGATGATGGCAATCGGCAAAACCCGGAGCCGGTATTTCTCATATAGCCGTGCGGTATAAATAAACATCCGCTCAGGAAATTCTTCTTGGTAATAGGCCTGCGGCTCCTGATGAACCAGAATGAAGGCGTGTTCATGTTTTAGCCGTGTTTTGACCAGAATATCCAAACGTTTTTTTGTGCCGCCGACAATATCCACTACCACCTCCTCCGAAAGAAATTCAACTGCATTGAAATCAATATGTACGGCAGTCTCCGGGTAAAAAAGCTCCATAAATTCCTTGAAGAAGGTCCGCAGCAGCTCCTTATATAGCGAATCATGATCCGTCAATACTCTCTCATCCCCCTTTGGATAGTTAGGGTGTGTATGCAAACCCACTTGAGGGCATCTTTCACCGCCTTTTCGCCTCTTGCTATCGTTACTTTCGCTTGACGTACCCTCCGGTACGCCTACACAAAAGTGCCTTGCCTGAGACGAAAATTCAGTAAAATCTGCTCCCCTCGGAGTTGCACACACCCTTGCAGGAAAGAAAAAAGCACACCGCCGTCCCCTTTTGGAGAATCGGCAGGTGTGCTTCACCCGTCAACTATAAATTAAGAGTAGCATAGCACATGCATAGTATGGGTGACAAGACGTAAGTGAAATTGCCACAGCAAGGAAAAAAGAATCTTTTCATGCGGTTCATAATGTGCTAAAGAATCAGGTTGGGAATGTTCGCTACAGAAATATTACGGGAGAGCCGGCTTTTTGTTGGGGAAAATATACCATACTTGGCGTAAATGCAAATCTGCAGTTCAAGAGGCAGCAGAGTCTCCTTGACGGTATCCAAAATGCAAAAGTGCATTTATTTCCCCGACAGACGGTTCAAATGAGCCCCACCGCCGCAGAATAACTGCATTTTTGCAGGATACCGCCGCGAAACAGGGGATTTTTCGAAAAATAACTGCATTTTTGCAGGATGCATACCCTGGCGATGACACTGGCAGGATAGGCGGGCAAAGCTCCCGTTATCCTCCCGTTACTCTCCCGGTATCTCCAGCATAAATCCGGCGAAGGCGCGTTCTTCCCCGTTCACCAGAATGGAGACGCGGTGATAGCCGGGATAATGCTTGCGTGTGGTAAAATCCTTCACCGTCACGCTCCAGGAAATCACTTCGGCGCCGGAAAAGGCTTTCCGCTCAGGCAGGTGGAAGCGTTTGGCTGCGGTTTTGCCGTTGGCTTTGACATAGTCAATGGCGTACTGGAGCCTGAAGGATGCCGGAAGGCTGGCGGCAAGCCGGAATGAAAAGCGGAGCTGTTCTCCTAACCGTATTGTTTCCGGCTCAATCCGAAGCTCCCCGATGTCTACGAGAGTGTGGAGGTCACCGCTGCCGAATCCAAAGATCCGGAGCGCATCCGGACTTCCTTTCTTCAGCAAAGTCCGGCAGGCATGCTTCAGGAGCCGGTCAGTATCCCGGCTGGCCCCCAGATGTGCGGCAGCCAGCTTCAGCACCACCTCCGGATGGTCCTTGGAAATATCATTAAGATTGTTGGCCACACTCCGGCGCACATATTCCGACTCATCCTGCAGGAGAGCGTTCAGAATGGGAAGAAGCGGCAGCGGATCGGCGATCAGCCGGCGTAGAGGCTTGCCCCAAGGCAAACGGGGACGGCAGCCCTCACTAGCCAGACGCCGTACATGCTCGTCAGGGTCTTGAGTCCAGGCCAGCATTTGCGCAAGCATCCGCTCCTGGTCCAGCTCAATAAACGGCCGAACAGCAAACTCGGAGGAGCTGGATGGGGTGAAGCTGCGGAGTGCGCGCAGAGAGGTATCCCAATGCTCCAGGCCGAACAGGCTGACAAACTCCGGAAAGAATATGTACGGAAAGCCCCGGCATTCTCCGGTAAGACCCTCCAGAATCTGTATCGCTTCATCATAATCCGCAGGCAGGAATCCGGCCAGCAACTGGGCAATATGGCGGTAGCGGTCCTTCAGCTCACGGCTTTCCCATCCGCTGTCGAATACCGCCTGTAGAAAATCCTGCTGGTTGAAGGCGGGATAAACGCTGGAAACCTTAAGGGCAAAGCCCTCCAGAAGTTCAGGTGTATACATATGTTTCAATGGCTCCACGGCTGCTTGCTCCTTCTTGAGTATGACCGTTAGGCAAACACTTGTGCGCCTGTTTGGAACAGTATACCATTCCGCCGAAATCTTGTACAATGCTTGTAAAAGCCTTGGTGATCCTTGATCTGATAAAGGGAGGATGTTGGGAATGGCGTTTGTGTTCAACAAGGAGAGTGTGTTGTATGTGCAGCGGCGTTCGCCGGTAGAGGAATTTGCCTGGCATACCACAGAGGACTTGTCCAAGCGTATGGGCTCGGAGCATATGAAGTTTGAGGTCCGTTCTCTTGACCCGGGATTGTACTCCTATCCGTATCATTTTCACCGGAATGCGGAGGAGCTTTTCATCGTGCTGTCCGGAAAAGCCACGCTGCGTACTCCGGAAGGGCTGCAGGAGATCGGGGAAGGGGATACCGTGTTTTTCGGATTAGGTCCTGAAGGGGCTCATCAGCTGTACAACCATACGGATGAGCCCTGCGTCTATTTGGATATCCGGACGGACAGAGGCATGGATATATGCGAATATCCAGACTCCAACAAAGTGAATATATTGCCGGGGCAGCATGTATTCCGGTGGCCGGATGAAGCCGATTATTACGAGGGCGAGCGGAATGTGAAGGAGATTTGGGACAACCTGAAGAATACCCCGGACACCTCTTCCCAGTCTTAACGTGAATGCTCCTTGGGAAGGGCGGAGGGCCGGACATTAGACCCCGAATAAATGCGGAACGCGGCTTGACGCATCATGGTAATCTCCGGATTCACCGATACGTTCTGATCCAGCTGCTCCAGAAGCGGCATATGGGGATTGGAGGATTGGTCCAGAAGCAGCCGAAGCATCCGGCGGACTTCATGGGCCTTTCCGGTCATCAGAAGACTTGCGGTGCTGTAGCGGGTTTTCATGGATAACACCCTCTTTTCTTTTCCTATTCGGCCCGTTGCCGATTCACACATTGCCTCCGGGTGATTCGGCCGCAAGCATGGTATAATGCTATTCATATGACCGGTATGTCAAAGCCATGTCTCCTGCCGGTCCAAAGCATGTACTAACCCCCAAAAGTGAAGATATGCACCGAAGTGAAATCCGGGTACTTTTGGGGGAGCTCCCATAAGGAATGCCTGTTTGAATTGCATTTTCATATAAAAAGGAGAAGAGACCATGAACGAGCAAGCATCCAGCAAATTTGAAGAAGTCACCCTCAGTACGGAGTCTATTTTTAACGGACGGATTATCTCTTTGCAAGTAGATACGGTAAGGCTGCCCAACGGCGAAACGGCCACCCGGGAAATTGTGAAGCATCCGGGGGCCGTGGCGGTTATTGCTCTTGTGGAGGATAAAATGCTGGTGGTGGAGCAATACCGCAAGCCCTTCGAAAAAAATCTGGTGGAAATTCCGGCAGGCAAGCTGGATCACGGAGAAGAGCCTCTGGCAGCGGCCATCCGCGAGCTGGCGGAGGAAACGGGATACGTTGCCGGAGATATTCGCCTTATACATTCTTTTTACACATCTCCGGGATTTGCAAACGAGCTTATTCATCTTTTTGTTGCGGAAAATTTAACCAGAGGTGAAGCTCATCTGGATGAGGATGAGTTTCTTGACTGCGGAGCCCTCACCTTGGAGGAGGCGGAGCAGTATATCGCCGAAGGGCGTATCGGGGATGCCAAAACCATCATGGCGGTATATGCCTGGAAGCTGTACCGGCTGACAGGAAAGATTTAAGATGGAGCACTTGCAGGAGTTTTATGCGGATATGCACATCCACATCGGACGGACGGAGTCGGGGCTGCCTGTTAAGATCAGCGGTGCAGCCAATCTGACCTTCCATAATATCGCCCGTGAAGCGTCGGAGCGCAAGGGGATCGATGTGGTGGGTATTATTGACTGCCATTCTCCCGGCGTTCAGGCGGAGATCGACAGCTATCTGGAGAAGGGGGAAATGGAGGAGCTGGAGGGCGGAGGCATCCGCTACCACAACACCACCATCCTCTTGGGCTCGGAGCTGGAGATCAAGGAGCCGGGAAGAGGGGCGGCACATTTTCTGGTGTTCCTGCCGGACCTGCGCTCCATGAAATCCTTCACCGGATGGCTGTCAGGGGTCATGAAGAATGTCCAGCTCAGCTCCCAACGCATATATGTGAGCACCCGCGAGCTGCAGCAGGAGGCGGAATCCAGAGGCGGCATTCTGATTCCCGCCCATATATTTACCCCCTATAAGAGTGTGTATGGCAGTGCCGCGGAGCAGATGTCTGAGCTGCTGGATGTGGAGCGTCTCCTGGCGGTGGAGCTGGGCTTAAGCTCCGACACAGAAATGGCTTCATATCTTCCCGAGCTGGACGGAGTGGCTTTCCTGACAGATTCGGATGCCCACTCACTCTCCAAGATCGGCCGGGAATATAACCGGGTCCGGATGGCCAAGCCCACCTTCAGGGAGTTTGTTCTGGCCCTGCAGAATAAAGACGGCCGTGGAATTACCGCCAATTACGGCTTGAATCCGAGGCTGGGCAAATACCACCGTACCTATTGTGCGGCATGCGGTTCTATCGTGGATGAAGCGGAGCTGGCTACGGAGCGCTGCCTCTACTGCGGCAGCCCGAAGATTGTCCGGGGAGTTATGGACCGGATCAAGGATATTGCTGCACAACGGCAGGAGCCTGTTGTGGGAGCACACCGGCCCCCCTACCATTATCAGGTACCGCTGGAGTTTTTGCCGGGACTGGGACCGAAGCTCCTGAATAAGCTATTGGCCCGCTTCGGAACAGAGATGAATATATTGCACCGGGCGCCACTGGAGGAAATTGCTGAGACGGCGGGTGCCTCCATCGCAGGAATGATCGGAGCGGCACGTGAAGGAGCACTTCAGGTGGATGCAGGAGGAGGGGGAACGTATGGAAAGGTCAGAATTAACGATAGTCCCGGCTGAACCGGAGGATGCCGAAGCCATTCTCCGGTTCCTCAACCAGGTAGGCGGAGAAAGCGACAACCTGCTTTTTGGTGCTGATGAGATGCAGATGAGTGTGGAGCAGGAGCGGGAGTGGATCAGAGGCCAAAATAACCTGGTCCATTCTGTTACCCTCACAGGTAAGCAGAACGGTGACATTGTAGCTATCGGCTCCTTGGGCGGAACGAGCCGGAAGAGGATTGCCCACCGGGCTGAAATCTCCTTAGTCGTGTCGAAAGAATGGTGGGGAACGGGTGTCGGACGCAGAATGATGGAGGCGCTTATCCAGTACGGCCGCGAGAGGGCTGCTATAGAGGTCATAGATCTGAAGGTCCGATCGGATAATACCCGGGCAATCCGCCTTTATGAAAGTCTCGGATTCCGTCCTGTCGGCACCTACCAGCGGTTTTTCAAGATCGACGGCTGCTATTATGACGCCTTGTCCATGAACTTATCTCTCTAAATGGTCATCATAGTTTTCGGCCAAGCCTCATATTCTGTACTATGCGGCTTGGACAAGGAGGCGATGAGACCATGAATTCATCCGGGCATCCGTTGCGGAGTTATATGAAGGAGCACTTCCCCTTTTTCCTGTTTATTTTCGTTCTTTTCGCCACAGGCATCGTCTTCGGTGCGGTGCTGGTGGGCGCTCTTACCCTGGAGCAGCGGGAGGAAATGGCCCGTCATCTGGCGGCCTTTGCGGCCACGGTGGATCAAGGGGGCGGCTTTGATTCGGCAGCTTCCTTCCAGCAATCCGTCATGCTGCACCTGAAGTGGCTGGGCTTGATCTGGGTTTTGGGGCTTTCCGTTATCGGACTTCCTCTGGTGTTTGCCCTGGATTTCTTAAAAGGGGTGCTGGTGGGTTTTACAGTAGGGTATATGGTCAGTGTATATTCCTGGGATGGACTGCTGTTTGCCTTCGTTTCGGTGCTTCCACAGAACCTGGTGATTATCCCTGCGTTCATCATCGTCAGTGTGGCAGCGACTCTGTTCGCCATTCATCTGGTGAAGGCCAGAGTGGTGGAACGGGAGGGCTCCTTGGCAGGCGCCTTCTGGCGGTACACAGCCACCGCTCTGTTGATGGTCCTTGTGCTGGCGGCAGCTGCACTGTATGAAGGGTATCTCTCCCCGGAGCTCATGAGGCAGGTGGCGCCGCGTCTCTTGTCGGTATTCTCGATTCTATGAATAAGTTGACTTTATTTCCCGTGTCACCCTATAATGAAGGAAGAGTGTCGGTGGATGGGGCTTGAAGTAGCTTCATGATGCTTACGACGCCGGTTTTCCTCCGGAAAACCCTAGGGAGGGCAACGATGGAAGCGCGCATTGAAAAAATCAAACAACAGCTGCAGGCGCAGGCTTTCAAGCTGACACCCCAACGTGAAGCGACGGTGCGAGTCCTGCTGGAGAATGAAGAAGACCATCTGAGCGCGGAAGAAGTGTTCATGCTGGTTAAGGATAAATTTCCCGAAATTGGCCTGGCGACAGTATACCGCACCTTGGAGCTGTTGTCGGAGCTGCATGTTCTCGAGAAAATGAATTTCGGAGACGGCGTTGCCCGGTATGACCT
>JAQSYT010000182.1 GCA_029256065.1 Paenibacillaceae bacterium | reverse complement strand
TGGGGAAACAAGCCCTGTGCCGCCGGTGTGCCGGGCGGATATTCGGACACGATCAAGCCCTGCTCGGCGATTTTCCTGTACAAAAGGGTATGCTCTCTCGGATATATCACATCAATCCCGCAGCCCAGCACAGCGATGGTGCTGCCCGGCCCCTTCAGCGCCCCCTCATGGGCCTCCCCGTCGATGCCTCTGGCCATTCCGCTGACCACACATGCTCCCATCTGAGACAGTCCTTCAGCCATTAGAGAGGCGGTTCTTTTGCCGTAGACAGTAGGAGTCCGGGTACCCACCATGGCAAAGGCATAATTCCGGAGCAGCTCCCTTCGCCCAAGGGTATAGATGACCCATGGCGGCGCTGCCGTCTCATCCAGAAGCATGGGATACTCCTCATCCCCCCTGGCCACGGGAACAATCGGAGATTGGGCATACGCTAACTCGGTCCGGCTCAGATAATCCCGCGTCAAGCCTCTGGACAGAAGCTCTGCCTTGCCGGGAGCCAGACGAAGTGCAGCCAATTGCCCCTGGGAAAGGCCAATCAGTTCCTCCAAATCGGAAAAATAATCCGTCAGCCGCTGGATGGTCTTCCAGCCGATGCCTTCCATTTCATGCAGGGCCACTAATACATGATGATGATTCATCGCTTCAGTCTCCTTCAAATTAAAATAAAAAAGCCTTCCGATATCCGCGCTGGACGCGAATCATCGGAAGGCTGCCTGCCTATCCGTATTGCATTATGAGCTGGTGACGCAATGCTGGAGAATCCCCTTCTCTTCCAGAACAGCAACCAACGTTGCCCCCATCTCCGCAGGAGTCGGGGCAACCCGGATGCCGCAGCGCTCCATCACCGCCACCTTCTCTGCCGCAGTGCCCTTGCCGCCGGAGATAATCGCACCGGCATGACCCATACGTTTGCCTGCGGGAGCCGTCTGGCCGCCGATAAAGCCCACTACCGGCTTGGTCATGTTCGCCGCTACCCACTCCGCCGCTTCTTCTTCGGCTGTGCCGCCAATTTCGCCGATCATAATGACGGCATGGGTATCCGGATCTTCATTAAATAGCTTCAGGATATCAATAAATTCCGACCCCTTGACCGGATCGCCGCCAATGCCCACCGCGGAGGATTGGCCAATACCGCGGGTGGTGAGCTGATGGACAGCCTCATAGGTAAGCGTACCGCTGCGGGAAACCACGCCCACATGGCCGGGCATATGGATATATCCAGGCATAATGCCAATCTTGCACTCTCCGGGGGTGATGACGCCGGGACAGTTAGGCCCGATCAGACGGGTGCGCTTCCCTTCCATAAACCGCTTCACACGGACCATGTCCAAAACAGGTATGCCCTCCGTTATGCAGATGCATAAATCCAGATCGGCATCCACTGCCTCCATAATGGCATCCGCCGCGAATGCGGGCGGAACATAAATCACCGAAGCATTGGCGCCTGTGGCTTCCTTGGCCTCGCTCACCGTATTATACACCGGAAGCTGGATTGTTGTCCCGTTTTCGAGAGAAAAATCCACCTGCAGTCCGCCCTTGCCCGGAACTGCTCCGGCCACCATCTGCGTCCCATACTCCAAACCGCCCTTGGTATGAAACATGCCTGTGGTCCCTGTCATGTTCTGCGTGATCACCTTGGTATGCCTGTTCACCAGAATACTCATCATAACCGCCCTCCCGGAAGGATTATCAATTAAGCCTAGGCTCTGCCAACCCGCGCCACAATCTTCTGCGCCCCGTCTGCCATAGAGTCCGCTGCAATAATATTGAGACCCGATTCTTCCAAGAGCCGCTTGCCCTGCTCTACGTTGGTGCCCTCCAGCCGGACCACCAGCGGCCGGTCCAAGCCTACCTGCTTCGCCGCCTCAATGACACCTCCGGCAATTACATCACAGCGCATGATCCCGCCGAAAATATTAACGAAAATCCCTTTGACCTGCTCATCCTTCAATATAATCTTGAAGGCCTCCGTCACCTTTTCAGCAGTAGCGCCCCCGCCTACATCCAGGAAATTGGCCGGCTCTCCGCCGTAATATTTGATAATATCCATGGTCGCCATGGCCAGGCCCGCCCCATTGACCATACAGCCGATATTCCCGTCCAGGGCAATATAGGAGAGATCAAATTTGGAGGCTTCGATTTCCTTCTCGTCCTCCTCGTCCAAATCCCGCAGCGCCAGAATGTCCGGATGGCGGTACAATGCATTGGAATCAAAGTTCAGTTTGGCATCCAATGCCATCACCTGGCCGTCACCGGTTACCACAAGCGGATTGATCTCCGCAATGGAACAATCCTTATCTATAAAAGCATGATAAAGCGCTGTCATAAATGCGACAGCCTTTGACACAAGCTTAGCCGGGATGTTAATGGCATAAGCAAGCTTTCTTGCCTGGAAGGCCTGAAGCCCTACTGCAGGATCAATCACTTCCTTAAATATCTTCAAAGGGGAATGGGCAGCCACCTCTTCAATCTCGGTGCCCCCTTCCTCCGATGCCATCATCACCACCCGGCCAGTCGCCCGGTCCACCACCACGCCAATGTAATATTCCTTCCGGATGTCACAGCCCTGCTCAATCAAAAGCCGTTTGACCACCTTGCCCTCCGGGCCGGTCTGGTGGGTTACCAGCACCTTGCCGAGAATCTGCTCTGCAAAGCTCCGGACTTCATCCGGACTGCGGGCGACCTTCACACCTCCCGCCTTCCCGCGGCCACCGGCATGAATCTGCGCCTTCACCACCACTACGGATGTACCCAAAGCCTGTGCCGCTTCCACTGCTTCTTCCGCTGAAAATGCAACGATGCCATCGGGAACTGCGACTCCGTATTGCTTCAATACAGCTTTGCCCTGATACTCATGAATATTCATGGCTTTGAGTCCTCCCTCAATCATTATGCAGAACCGTCCCGTACCGGACGGAAGTGCCCTTTGCTGCGGCTGATGTTACACACGGATGCAGATCTGAATAACATTGGTCCAAGCCAAAGGCCGGTTAATGTTATGGAAGCCTCGAAATGGGCAAAGCCCATTTGAGGGTATTGCATCATGAATCCTTATTCGCCTAATTGGGTAATTAATCCTTCACACAATCGTCAATTATGACAATTTAGAAAATCTTTTCATATTGTATCACGTTCCCGGGAACTTTGCCTTTATTTTTAGATGGGAATTATTATTTTTAAATAAAAAACACCGCCTCTCCAAAAGCGCGGTGTTTTGTCTTCTCATTATTCCTTGCATGGATACTAATTTCCTGTCAGCTCCTAGGTGTTATGCCGCGGCTCTCTCTCCGCCTGCTTGACAAACCGCAGCTCATTACCGGTAAAACCGCACACCCGGCAATGAATATTCGGCTCCGCTTCGGCTATAGGCGTCGGTTCCTCCTGGATGGAGATGGAACCTGTAACCGCATCCTTCATGAAGCTTTGGCTATAGGTGGTTACTACACTGAATTTAACCCGGTTAGAACGGCAATTGGGACAAAAATAAGGCTTATCCTGCATTTGGTTATCTGTCAATATACTCACCTCTTGCTCCAGTATTCCCCAGCTGCCGGGTATTCTATTCTTAGTCCTGAGATGGTATGCCTGAAAGGTATGCCAACCAGTGAACAGCGCAAGGAGCTGCTGGAGCTGCACAAGACAAATATCGAGGGGCAGATGAGATGCGAAATAACCCAGGAAGTGCTTTTACAGCACCTCTTGGGCTTGTTTTTTTCCTTGGCCTGTGTACATATTGTGATACACTCCATACATGTTTAGAAGCTCTGCATGTGTGCCTGACTCAACGATATTGCCATTATCAACAACGTAAATTCTATCTACATCTACAATATTATCCAAACGGTGCGAAACAAATATAACACATTTATCTCGAGTCAACGATTTCATGCGACTAAACATTTCCTGTTCCGATATGGGATCTAGAGAGCTGGATGGTTCATCCAGAATAATTAAACTGCTATTTCTGGCATATACACGTGCTAATGCAAGCTTTTGCATCTCTCCCCCCGATAAGAATAAACCTTCCTGTTCAAACTCGCGCGATAAAGAAGCATAGATTCCTTTTGGGTGACTGGATATTTTCCGTTCCAGCCCCGCAAAACATAAGGCCTCCATCACTAGTAGTTCATCTTCATCCTTGTTCGCAACGGGTCGCATAAGCACATTTTCCGCTATTGAGAATGAAAAAACTGCGTAATCCTGAAAAACAATACCAATACTTTTCCTTAAATCATTAACATTGAATTCCTTGGAGTTAATCCCATTCACAAAACCAACTAGACGAAGCAGTTCGTCAACTTGCTTAACGTCAGAATCTTGGCGAAGGATGCTTAGTGCTATTAAATTTTGACGTGCGCTCATGTCGGGGTAAAAATACAGGGGACTCAATAAGCGCCCCGATTTTCTGCCTGGCAATCTGCAGATTTTTTTTTATCTTCTGCACCAAACAAGCTGAGACTGCCCGAGGTTGGGTAGCTCAATCCGCAAATTATACGCATTAATGTGGTTTTTCCAGCCCCATTGTTCCCGACAAAGGTAAGTACATTCATAATTTGGATAGTTATCTCCTTTTCTTCAATTGTTTTCCTTATTTTATTTCCCGATATTACACTTGTAAATATTCATTTTTAGTAATTAGGAAAAAAGAAAATTGGATAAAATGCACATTATTGATGAGCATATTTACTCGAAAGCACTTTTAGAAAACGATAGGATTCTTCCGCAAAATGCCTAAGCTAATGCACTCAGAACTTGTCAGAATCTGCTATTGCCCGAGAAATACAACATTTCCCACCAAGGTTGAAAAATAAAAAAAGCAGCCATATAAAAATGACTGCTGTTTATGCTCACTGGTTGTATCGTTATCCTTTCCGGTACCGGTTGTAGGAGCCTTTTCCCTTTTTGTTGGCTTTGATTCTCGTTACCGGGCTTCGTGCCCAAGTTTGCCTGCCGATGTCTATGACACGCCTCTTTTTCATGTTATTCTCACTTCCATTTTCATTTTTGGCATCTTATCGTTAAGAAGAAGCAGCCCGCAACCGGTTAGGCTTTTTCGTTTCCCGGTCCGCTAAACTCACCATGACAGCCTCAGGCTTCACCCGTGCGGTCAACCCTATTGCTTCGATCCGCCCAACCATTTCCGCAATATAGCCGTTTCCAAGCTCAGCTTTTCTTGAACAGACAAGATTTCCCGTGGCAGGATCACCTGCCGGCTGCACAGCCATGCACAGCGGCCCACCCGGTAAATGACAATGTAGCTTACAAATTTGGTATGCCCCGTATGGGTTTGCGCATCCGTCGTCACCACAAGATCATAGACGGCCTTCGGATCTTGTTCGAGGAAACGGACAATCCGTTTCATCACGTCGTTAAAACCCCAGGTCCTGTTCAGTTGTATTGCGGAATGTGGTTTCGTGAATCAAAGGGTATTGCCGTATGTTTGTCTTCATGGGTTTCACCTGTACTGCAAGGTTGGCTTCTTCCTTTCATTATTGGCTACCCCTCCAGGATTCGAACCTGGGATGGCGGCTTCAAAGGCCGCTGCCTTGCCACTTGGCGAAGGGGTAAAAATGGGGAGATCAACCGGAATCGAACCGGTGATAACGGGATCACAACCCGACGCGTTGGCCATTTCGCCATGATCTCCATGGTGGTGGTTGGAGCCGGGATCGAACCGACGACGCATGGCTCTTCAAACCATCGCTCTACCAGCTGAGCTATCCAACCAAACGAAAAAACATATGTTCTTGATAAGGTTACAAAAAAGCCGCTTGTTCCGCTGTGGCCACTTGCATCACTTATTTCACCAGGCTTCCGCCTTGGAAAAAGCAAACACAAATGGACCACTTGCAGGGTGCAAGCAGCCTTTTACGTACGGGTTCTATGGATCTACGGATAAAGGATCGGGAACGGTCCGCGATTCACAATCACGTCAGCACCGTCCCTCCTTGCCGAAGGATTGGGCGGCTCAAACGCGGTACGTAAAAGATACTGATGCAGGATTTAAAATAGGCTTGAATAAACTGGCTAAACTGTCCTTTCATATGGCTTTCGCGCCAAAAATAGCATTGTCCGGGCCCAAATGCCTGTTCATGATTACCAAATGTCAGCTGATACGATTGCTCATTAAATGACTGGATGTTCATCGCCTATCCCTTCCTTTCATCAGAAATGTTACGTCCTTTATTGGCCTTAATCACTTTAATAATTTACCGCATTACCGCTTTACATTACCGATAATATCATGGGTTTTTATAGTTGTCAATCCTTTTTTTGTTACTGCTTTACCTTTTTTTCTTCCTCCAAAAAAGCAAAAAGACCGCTGGCTCCCCAGCGGTCTCTTCCAATCCGGACAAATCCCGTTCCTATAACGGTTCATTGCCTATATATCCCCCACAGTTAAGGAGAGACGGATTTGGAAAAAAGGACGCGTGGCGGGGACACCATGTTCCGAGTACCGGAAAAAAGATGGCTGCCATTAAAAAAGCACCATTGCTGTATGGTTTCATACTCAAATGAAAATGCTGCCTTATTCATCCCCGCTCACGCTCCTTTCCATTTTCCTGAATTTAACTTATCTTAATGCAAGCTTACGTTCTCTGTCAAGGCAGCAAATCATTAAAATAGAGATTACCATCATTTGTCATTGGAATGGAGAAGGATACATAAATATTACAAGTAGAAACAGGAGGTGGCTGGCAGTGAATGAGTTTGTGGTTCGCTCCTTGGATGAAATCCAGTTTTGGTCCAGAATTATGAAGGAGCACTCTTTTTTTCTGAAGCTGGGCTTTCGGTGTGAGGACACGCAGTTGATTCAGGAGGCAAACGGATTTTACGCCATTTTTGAGCAAATTGAAGCGAAATCCCATTCCTTTCAGCCCCACACTGACCCCGAACAAATCCGCAGGTTCAACACAGAAGTATTTGTTGCCGTATCCCATATCTGGGCCTTTAAACGGAAGGTGCTGGGGCTGGTATTAACCTGCAAACTTCCGGGCGGCAATAATTTCCCCCTTCTGGTGGATCACATCAGCAGAGAAGCCAACTACTTCCGGAACCGCCTGTCTGAGCTCAACCAGGGCCGGCTGGAGCCTCTGCCTGATGCGATTATTGATGAGAATGTGTTTTTCCTCAAGATAATGGCGGATCATGCCAAATTTATCGGTCACCTTCTCGATCCTTCGGAGAGAAAGCTGGTGGAGCAGGCCAGGGAATTCAGCCATGATTTCGACCAATTGCTGTATCAGGCATTGGATCTGAGCTCCATGCGTCCGCAGTCGCAAACCCCGCCTCTGCTCAGCCAGTTTTTGGACCAGAACAAGGTCTCCGTCACCAGCCTCCGCGATTTCAAAAAAACCGCCCGTGATCTCATTGAGGCCTGCCGGATCAAAAGCATCATCCATCCCCTGCTGGCGGATCATGTTTACCGGGAGGCAGAACGGTTCCTGACGCTGATCGAGATGTTTGAGGATTGCCTCACAGGAATCGCAGCGCCTAACCAAAGCTTCCGGTAGTTAACTCCCGTCCGGTTTTCCGGTTGTGTTTTCCCGGCTTATGTTTACATTCCGCAGCACCTGCTGTAAGATAAATCCAAACGGTTAATGATGGAAGCACCTCTTGCCGACTTTACGCAGTGACGCCATAGGGCGCAGTGCGGTATAGTCCGGGAGGTGTTTTTTGGCATGTACGGAAAATTAATGAGTGCTTGTGTTGCCGGGATAAACGGTGTGATGGTGGAGGTGGAAACGGACATTGCCAATGGCTTGCCCTTCTTCCAGGTGGTCGGCCTGCCTGACAGTGCCATCCGGGAATCTACGGAACGGGTGCGGGCAGCTATCCGGAACAGCGGGTTTACTTACCCTATGGAGCGGATAACCGTCAATTTGGCCCCGGCGGATGTGCGCAAGGAAGGTTCGGCCTTTGACTTGGCCATCGCTGCAGGGATCCTGGAGGCCAGCGGGCAAATCCGGTTCCAAGATGCGGAGCATACCTTGTGGATTGGAGAGCTGGCCTTGGACGGCACTCTGAGGCCGGTTTCCGGCGTGCTGTCCATGGTGCACCAGGCAGTCCGTCAAGGGATCAGGCGTGTGGTCCTCCCCTTAAATAATGCCAGGGAGGCTAATTTGGTGGGGCAGCTGGAGGTGGTAACCGTGAAGGAATTGCGGGATTTGGCGGACCCCCTTGTATTGACCCGCCTTTGGGCGGATATGGAGGGAGTTGCCGGTCCTTCAGCAGGGGACCATTCAACAGATTGCGGCGGCGCTATGAATCCCGCAGAGGATTACGCCGATGTATGCGGACAGCATCAAGCTAAGCGGGCGCTGGTCATTGCGGCTTCCGGCAAGCATAATTTGCTGTTTATCGGGCCTCCGGGCACAGGCAAAACCATGCTGATGCGGCGTCTTCCCACCATTCTGCCGGAGATGGATGACGAGGAGGCATTGGAGGTCACCAAAATCTACAGCGTGGCAGGCAAGCTGACGGATCGGGGCCAGCTGCTCCGTATGCGGCCGTTCCGCTCACCTCATCATACGGTTTCCCCCAGCGGTCTAGCCGGTGGAGGCTCCATTCCCAGACCAGGAGAAATCAGCCTGGCTCATCATGGTGTACTGTTTCTCGACGAATTTCCGGAGTTCAGCCGTCTATCGCTGGAGGCCTTGCGCCAACCCCTGGAGGACCGGCAGGTTACAATCGGGCGTGCCCGGGCGACCTATACCTATCCAGCCCATTTTTTGCTCACGGCCTCGATGAATCCGTGTCCCTGCGGGTTTTTCGGCGCGGAATCGGCTACTGAAGCCTGCACCTGCTCGCCGCTTAAGGTAGCACAATACCGTTCCCGGATATCCGGCCCCATGCTCGACCGGATTGATCTTCATGTGGAAGTCCCGCGGACCCGCTACGAGGATTTGGCTTCCGAGACCGGCGGCCATTTGTCCTCACAGGACATGAAGGCTCAGGTTATGGAGGCCCGGCGAATCCAGGAACGCCGTTATGAGGGATTGCCCTACCGGTATAACGGGGAGCTAAGCGGCCGGGCACTGCGCCAATTCTGCCGGCCAACTCCCGAGGCGGAGGCGCTTTTGGCTTCCGCCTTCCAGGTGATGGGCCTAAGCGTCCGCGCCCATGACCGCGTCCTCAAGCTGGCCAGAACCATTGCCGATCTGGAAGCCTCGGACGAAATTCTGCTGAACCATCTGGCGGAGGCGCTCCAGTACCGGAAGCTGGACAAAAAAAGCTGACGGTCATTCGCCAACCAGCCAGGTTTTGGCTACCTCCGGGTCACTGTAATACCCGGCTGAAAAAGCGAACCCGGTTTCCTGCTCCCGGAGGAGCCGCTCCCACCTCCGTTTGTCCCCGTGGGACATGCCCACCAGAGCCAAGCGGATGATTCGGTTTTGCAGCGTTTCGAGATTGCATAGAAGAGCCTGCAGCACCTGGGGGGCGTTTGGGCTGGCTCAGCAAGAATGTCTAAATAAGGGAAGATGGAGCCCCCATGGGACTTTACAAGTACCATAGAACAGGCCTCCTTTTGAAAAGAATAATTATTTGCGGATGTGGCGCAATAGCGTCTGAATCCGGTCTTTCCACTTTTTCAGCCGGCTTCTGTTGTCCGGAACCAGGGTCAATCCGCTTCTTGAAGCAATTTCGCGGACCACCTCATCAATGCTCAGGTGATCGGTGATGATTTTTTCATCCGGAATATCATGATTAAAGGCATACAGGCACCGGTCGATTTGCGCCCTGGCCCAGGATTCGCCCATTTTGAACCGCTTGTCCAACCGCTTCTCCAATGTAGGGCGGTCCGCATACAGAATATAGTGCTTGACCTCAATGCCTTCCTCCCGCAATTTGACAATGATTTCATCGAAATATTGGGGATTGGTGACTGTCATCGGAGCAATGATTACCCCTTCGTGCCTGCCGGCCAAATCCTTCAGCATCTCGTAATTAAACAGTCGCCACTGGGGGTGGTCCTGGAAATCCTTCATGCGGAGCCTGCTCGGCATATTCTTAAACAGGAAGTAACCGATATTTTCGGGATCATACACAAACGACTTGGGCAACCTCCGGTGCAATTCATAGGCGCTGGTGGTTTTACCGGAGCCGAACGCCCCGTTTATCCATAGGATCATTGTTTTTCCACTCCTTGCTGTCAGGTGAATGGATGGTGAAGCACAAAAATAAAGCAGTGCTTCCCTGGGGAAACACTGCTTGCCGTATTCATTTTTCAGGTAAGGATTAGAAGGCGTTGGGGATATGCACGATATCCGCCTTGCCGCCTGCCCCTTCCACAGTAACAGCTACCACATCAAACCGGCAGGAGCGCTCCGCTTGACGGGTAGCGTGGAGATAAACAAGGGCAGTTTCCCGCACCTGCCTTTGCTTGCGGGCATCCACGGATTCCAGCGCGGTGCCGAACCGGCCGGAAGCTCGGCGTGTCCGGACCTCCACAAACACTAAGCGCCCGTCCGTTTCGCCGATGATGTCAATCTCGCCGCTCCTCGCTCTCCAGTTCCGCGCCAAAATCCGCACTCCCGCTTGGGATAAATGAGCCGCAGCTTGTTCTTCTCCCCACTGTCCCAGCGCTTTACGAGGGTCTGGGGACCGTCCAGGGGAATGCTTGCCGCCGCCGGAGCGGGGCTGCTGTTTGGGCTCCCTGGTCATCCGCCGTTCTCCTTCCATTCCCGCGCTTTTTTATCGGACCGGTATACAAAGGACAGAATCTCCGCCACCAGCTGATACAGCTCGCCGGGAATTTCCTGCTCAATATCCAGCTTGGACAGTACCTCCACCAGGGAGGAATCTTCCTGGACGGGGACGCCCGCTTCCTTGGCCTTGTCCAGAATGGCCTCGGCCACCTGCCCCTTGCCCTTGGCCACCACTACGGGAGCCTTGCTGGCGGAGGGGGAATATTTTAAGGCCACCGCCTTTTTGATGGCGTTGGCCGGCTGTTCCGGTTGTGTCATATACGCAGGTCAACCCCTTTGTAGGGCGCGGTGTGGTAACGGCTGGCTGCCCAAGACGCGGATGCCGATGGGCTGCCGCTGTCTCCCGGTGCGCCGTCGGTTCCTTCAGCAGGTCCCAGGAGAGGCTCCGGATACGGCATCACCTTCACGGACAAAAGCTGGTAGCCGATCTTCTCCAGACTTTCCCTGATTCCCTCCCGGTGCTCCTCCAGCAGTGTCCCGATTTCGGGAAAATCATTATGGACCCGGAGCGCCACAATTCTGTCCGTCACTTGGACATCCACCAGAGTGGTTCCCAGGGTGCGCATATCCAGATCGAAGACCAGATGGCAATTCCGTACATCCAGCTGGCCGTTGGTGCCTTTGCGGGATTGAATGTGAACCGCTGCCGTTTGGCTGCCGTTTTGGTTCATAACGGGCAGCATCAGGGTCATATGCGTGAACATGGCTGACCGGTCCGGCGTCAGCAGCAGCTGCTGGCCGGTGACCTGCTGCACCAGCTGCTGGGCCTGCTCCCGGATTGCGGGCGGCGCATCCTCCGCCCCGGACAGCTGCAGCAGCAGGCCCTTCAGCGTCGCTGTGTCCGCCGCCGCATCCGCTTGCTGCGGCGGGGTGGTGCCTGCCGGCGCCGGTGGCGCTTCGCCGGCTGCGGCGCGTGCGTGAGGCGGCAGCGCAGCAGCGCCGCCCTCATGGGGGCGTGCCAGCTGCAGCTCATGCTGCACGCCCAGTGCCTTCAGGAGCCTGCCCACCCAGGGGGCAGGCTCCTGGGCTGCGGCGGGGGCTGCGCCCTCCCCGCCAAGCCCTTGGCCGCCCGTGGCGGCCCGCGCGCTGTGCGCGCCTGCGGCAGCGGCTTCGCCGCGGGGCGGCACCGTGGCGGGTGCCGCATCAGCGCCGCCGGCGGGGCGGGCGGCGGTGGCCGCCTGCTCCGCGGCAGGCGGAGCCGCCTTCGGCTGCGCCGCCGCTTCGCCGGCCGCTGCCGCAGCCCGGGCGCCCGGCGCTTGCGCTGCGGCGTCCGGGCGGGCCGCGGAGGCTCCGGCGCCAGGCTCTCCGGCGGCACGCGTGCCCGCCGCCGGGGCGGCGCCGTCCGCATCCGCAGCCTGCGGCATGGAAGGCAGCGCCTCCAGCGCCTGCTTCACCTGTGTCATCAGGCTCCGGGTAGCCGTACTTACGGCGGCTTCCGGGCTGTCGTTACCCAGCACGCCTGCCAGCTGAGTGCTCAGATTCTCTATGGTCCGGCTTACCCCTCCGCCAAAAACCGTCCGGTTTAGGGACGCCACCGTCTCCTGCGTCAAAGGCAGCCCCCGCTTCATTGCCAGAAGCGCCGATTGCCGCCATTCGCCATCAGCAGCCCCCTCAGGCACGCGGGCAGCCATATCCGCATACGCCTGAACGTTCTCACGGGTCAGCGGCAGCTTGGCCTGGTGCAAATCCTGCAAGGCCCTGCGGTTGCCGGGGGTGTCCTTCAATTCAAAACCCTTCAACAGCTCCGCCAGAGAGGGCTCCAGGATCTGAACCTGGGATACTTCTACAGGCTTCAGCACCACCTGCCCGGCCATGGATTCAGGCTGGACCTGGAGCAGCGCCGATTGGCCCTTAGTCAACGGAGCCTCCAAATGAGCCTTGACATGGGCACCTCCGATATTCATTAACGCATCCTGCTCGGAAAGCATCTGAAGCACCACCCCGCGCACGATCTGCCCAACCTTCAGTTCCATGGTTTTGGCATCGGACACGTGCATATCTCCAATCACACTGCGGAGCAATTGGCTTATATTCAAGACGTTCCCCTCCTTACTCCGGCCAATCCGCCGGGATGGATGCAGTTTATACTATATTGTAGCCGCCTCGCGGACAACGGCAGTTTTTCTGTGTTCCTGAATGCTATATCGGCAGAAAACCGATATTTTGTGAGGCGTCTTCAAGACTGCCACGAGCTCCTCAGCGTTCAGAACAGCTCCTGCTGTTTAGCCAGAATTTTGCCCAAAAAGCTTTTTCTGTGCAAAGGCGACGCGCCATGCGACTCCAAAGCCTCACGGTGCTGTTTGGTTGCATATCCCTTATGTATGGCAATGCCGTATTCCGGATAATCCAAATCCCAGCCCAGGCACATCCGGTCCCGGGTCACCTTGGCAATAATGGAGGCGGCCGCTATGGATTGGCTCAGGGCGTCCCCGTGAATAATCGCCAGCTGCGGCAGCGGGGCGTCCACCTTTTCCGCATCCACCAACAGATAATCCGGCTTCGTATCCAGCTTGTCCAGCGCCAGCTTCATCGCCAGGCGGGCTGCCTGCTTGATGTTAATCCGGTCTACCGTTTGTGCATCCGCATACCCGATGCCGATGGAAACCGCCTGGGCCCAGATGATATCGTACAAAGCCTCCCGGCGTTTCTCCGACAGCTTCTTAGAATCATTGACGCCCTCAATAACCAGCCCTTGGGGTAAAATAACCGCTGCCGCCACTACATCCCCGAAGAGGCAGCCCCGTCCCACCTCGTCCACTCCGGCAATGAGGCTATAACCATTAGCCCATAATTCTTTTTCGTAATCCAGCATTTTATATATCCCCTATTCCGATGTTAACGTTTAACCGGTGTTTCCTTCCTTCTATTATACCCGCCCTGTCAACGATCGCCTAGACAGTCCTTTTATGGGACTTTGTGCTTTGGGGCTGAGAAGGGATATGCTTACACGGACAGAGAAGCCGCTATTTTCCCAAAATCGCCTGTTTTTCCGGTTTCACGGACTCAGGATGCGCTATTCCACATTTGCCCCCTAAATGGTGCTGTATTGGGCTATTTAGCGGAACCACAGTCCGCCTGGGCAAATGATCACCCGTTTCTGCCCAAATAACGATTCCTCTGTCCGCCAGGCATACCGATTCTCCAATAAAGGCCCGCTTGCCCGCAGAGCAGACCATTCCCCAGTCATCCGTACCGCTTGCCACCCTCCAGCAGAGAAGCCTTCTTTCCCGAACAACAGCCCCACCACTCATCCTTCCGGACAAACCGCAGCCGTACGCAGCTTCCTACCGACCACTCCGCACATGTGCAAAAAAACCGCCCCCTGTCCGGGAACGGTTCCTTTTTATAATCTCCACTTTTTTTGTTGCGCCTTCGTCCGTCCAGCTTTCCGGCCCTGACCTTCCAGCGTTTCCGGCAGACCGTACCGCATCCGCCTAGTCCCTCTGTCAGGCCATATCCGGCCGTTCCAGGCTGATCCGCCCCAGCTTGCCTGCGCGCAGATCCCGGAGAATCAGAGTGGATGCCTTACCCAGATCCACACGCCCGCCGGAGACTACACAGCCACGCTTGCGGCCGATATTCTCCATTACCTCAATAATAGTGTCAGCCTCCGACAAATCCGCCGGCAGCTCACCGATTCCATAACGTTCTGACATTATACCCGGATACACCTGAGCCAGATAACGGACAGCGTAAAAGGCCACCTCATCCGACGGCATAATCTCTTCCTTAATGGAGCCGATAGCAGCCAACCGGAGCCCAACCTGCTGGTCCTCGAACTTGGGCCACAGAATGCCTGGAGTATCCAACAGCTCCAGCTCGCCTCCAGCCATTTTGATCCATTGCTGACCCTTGGTTACACCGGGCTTATCCCCAGTAGCGGCTATCTTCCGGCCTGCCAGCTTATTGATCAGCGTGGATTTTCCCACATTGGGGATACCCACGATCAGCGCCCGGATAGCCCTGGGATTCATCCCTTTTCGCTGACGGGCCTCCATCTTCTCGGCCATGAGCTTCCTGCACCGGGGCACAATCTCCCGGGTGCCGCTTCCAGTCACTGCGTCAATGGGCAGCGCATCCAATCCCTTC
>JAQSYT010000181.1 GCA_029256065.1 Paenibacillaceae bacterium | reverse complement strand
ATTTTCGCCGCCCAGACGCTTCCACTCCTTGCGCAACTCCTCCAAGCCGGCTTTTGCGCTCATACTGGAGCCGCCGGTGACAACCTTGGATTCAATTTGCTCGGCGATGGGATTGAAGGTGGCAATCAGCTGGCTCAGCTCCGGCATGCTGGGGCTGTAAGGAATATCCTTGCGGTACTTGTTTTTCATAGCCAGCGTCAGGGCATTGGCCTTTTCCTTGGCATATTCCTGGGAGATGGCATCGGAAGCTGCCATAACCGGGAACCAGTCCGGCTTCGGTGAATATTGGCTCAATACCGGATATTCGTTGGCGTATTCCACTTCCTTGCGGAACTTGGCTGCGTCGATAATTTGCGGAACGCCGTTTACATCCTTATAATGAACATTCTCTTCTCCCTGTCTCAAGGGCTTCCAGCCTGTCTCCAGCATCCAATCCAGGAATTTGATGGACGCTTCGATCTTATCCTCCTTCATCTTGCTGTTGAAGGCCACCAGAATGGAGGGAGGTGCTTCCTGGAACAAGCCCGACTTGCCGAAGGGGCTTGCCACCGGTTCCAGAGCGGTCATTTTGGCTTCAGGCACAGTCTTCTTCAGATCCACAAACTGCTGCTCCATATTCCAGCTGCCCAGCATAATGCCGGCCTTGCCGGTGGTCCAGAACTGCAGCGCTCTTTGGAAGCTTTTGTCTGTGATAAATTCCTGATCGATAAGGCCTTCATCGTACATTTTCTTCTGATAATCCAGGCTATCCGCATAACGGTCCAGGGTTCTGCCGAAGGCAAGCTTATCCCCTTCCAGATACCATTGTACCGGATGGGTCAGGAACAGATTGCGCAGTATAATATTTCCCGTATTGGTGAAAACAATCGGCACTGTATCGGCTTTGCCGTTGCCGTCGGGGTCGGCGGTTTTGAACTTGCGTGCCACCTCCAGCAGCTCCTCTGTGGTGGTGGGGGTTTTCAGACCCAGCTTATCCAGCCAGTCCTGACGGATCCAAATGCCCATGTTGGCAATGGAATCGGCGCCACGGACACTGGCCATCATGTAGGTTTTGCCCTCCACGGTCAGGTAGGACTTCAGCTCAGGATTCTCAGCCAAATACTTCTTGTAGGTGGTGCTGTACTTTTCAATATACTGGTCAATAGGCTGGATGGCGCCCTGATTGGCCAGCTGGGCAATATAGTTGCGGTCATATTCCCAGATCAGATCCGGGGCGCTTCCCGATGCAATGAGGGTATTCAGCTTGGTTTGGGCCTCATTCCGGGGAACCGGCACCCACTTCACAGTAGCTGGAGCGTTTTCATTAATCCATTTGGTCCAGCGGTTGTTCTCATAGTTGCCTTCCTCGGCAGGAATCTTGCCCCGGTCAAACACCGAGATGCTGATTTCTTTTTTGGGGCCGGCAGCGGATGCTCCGGATGTGGCGGAGGCAGCGGGAGAAGCGCTGGAATCCTTCTCCTTATCAGAGCCGCAGGCGGCTAGGAGGCTGACCGACAAACTTGCAACGACAGCAGAAGCGATTATTTTTGATGCGGTTTTCATTGTCTCATCCCCTTATTTTATTTAATAAGTTCATTCTATATCGAAGGAAGGAGGTACGCTCCTTCCTATGATATCAACCTTTGATAGAACCGATCAACACACCCTTGACGAAATGCTTCTGCAGGAACGGATAGACGCATAATACCGGGGTAATGGCGATGACCACCGACGCTGCCTTGATGCCCTCGGGTGTCAGCATCACATTGGAAGCACCCTCGCTGCCGCCGCCGCTGTTCAAGAGGCTCTGATCCACCTGCTTGATCATCTGGTAGAGCTTCAGCATCAGAGTCTGCAGATCGGCACTGTTAATGTACAGCATGACGTTGAAGTAGGAATTCCACCAGCCCACTGCATAGAACAGGGACAAGGCCGCCAGAATCGGCTTGCACAGCGGAAGCATAATCCGCACCAGAATCAGCCAGTTGCCTGCTCCGTCAATGGAAGCCGACTCCTCGATCTCATCGGGCAAACCTTCCATGAAGCTTTTCATAACGAACATGTTATAGGTGCTGATCAAGGCAGGCATCCACAGGGCGAAATACGAATCCATCAGCCCCAGGGACTTAATCAGGATAAAGTTGGGGATAATGCCGGAAATATAAATCATGGTGAAGGTAATGAACATCAATAGCGGCCCACGGCCAACCAGGCGCTTGCGGGACAAGGGATATGCAGCCAGCACCGTCATGACCATATTCAATAGTGTGCCCACTGCGGTAACAATTACGGTATTTCCCATGGCATGGATCAATTGGCCGTCCTCAAACAGGCGTTTGTAAGCCTCCGTATTGAATTCCACCGGCCAGAAGAACACCTCTCCAGCTGTTATGGCCCGGCTGCTGCTGAAGGAAGCGGCAATTTCGTACAGGAATGGATACAATGTGAACAATGACATGATGCCCAGAAATATATAATTGAGGGTATGCCCCGCCAAGGACCACGGGGAAAGCCGTCGGATTGCGCTTTTCATTCTACCAAAGCCCCCTCTCTCCAAAAAGCCGGATGATGCGGTTTACGCTGACTACCAGGATTAAGCTGATCAGCGACTGGAACAGCCCTAACGCTGTGGTATAGCTGTAATTCATGTTCTGCAGCCCCACCCGGTACACATAGGTGCTGATCACATCCGCCACATCCAGCACCGAATCATTCTGCAAGGCCAGGGTTTGCTCCAGTCCAACATCCATCATGCTGCCCATCCGCAGGATTAAGAGGATGGCAATGGTGCCCCGGATGCCCGGCAGGGTGATATGCCAGACCTGGCGGAGCTTATTGGCCCCGTCGATTTTGGCTGCTTCATACAGCTGCGGGTCAATGGAAGCCATTGCGGCCAAATACAGGATGGTGCCCCAGCCGGCTTCCCGCCAGATGGAGGAGGCGGTATACGCCACCGGCCACCAGGATGACTTGGCCATAAAGTAAATGGGCTCTATGCCGAACACATTGGTTAAGAGCAGATTAACTACACCGGTGCTTGGCGACAAAAGCGCAATCAGGATTCCGCCCAGCACAACCCAGGAGATGAAGTGGGGAATATACAGCAGGTTTTGTATAACCCGCTTATAACCCTCCACCCGGACTTCATTAAGCAACAGCGCCAATACAATCGGCACCGGAAACCCGAATACCAGGCTGTACACATTCAACAGCATCGTATTGCGCAGTACCCGCCAAAAGTCCGTACTCTCGAAGAGCATCCGGAAATTCTTCAGCCCCACCCAATCGCTGCCCAGAATCCCGTCGGCAAACCGGTAATTCTTAAACGCGATGATTTCCCCGAACATGGGGGAGTATTTGAACAACAGATAGAACAGCAGGACAGGGACCAGCATCATATATAAGGATTTGTCCCGCTTGATCCCCTTCCATAGCCTGCTTTGCCGCGGTGCGGCCAAAGCCGGGCTGCCTTGCAAACCTTCTCCGGCGGAAGCGGCCATATTTCCCTTCATCTCTCTCACCATCTCCTGACATCCTATTCTTCTAAGCTGACAGGATCATCGTAATGGATAAGCCGGTATTTGAATACGGACGCCTTCTTAGAATCGGGCACAATTCTTGGTTTTTGGGAGGTGACGTTTCTTGCAGTAGGGTGATTTTCTTGTTCAAAATGCGAAAAAAAGCCCGTCCTGCCCCCTTTTTTGGATAGGGACATGGACGGGCTTCAAAGACATTCCGGGGTTATGTGCCGGAGTTGCCGAGCGCCTGCTCGCGGTATTCAGTGGGCGTCAGCCCGGTATATTTTTTGAAGGTGCGGGTGAAGCTGCGGGTATGCATGTAGCCAATGGCATCGGAGATGTCATTAATCCTGATGGATTTGTCCCGGAGCAGCTCCTTGGCCGCCTCGATGCGGATTTTGATCAGATAGTCAATGAAATTATCCTCCATCTGCTCCTTAAACAGCTTGGAGATGTAGGTGGGATGGAGATCAAACTCCTCCGCCAGCCTGTCCAGGGAAAGCCCGCTGTCCCGGTAGTTCTCTTGAATAAACTGCAGAATGCGTCCGATATGCTCATTCTTCCCTCTTTGGCTGCGCCGCTTTTCGATTTTGCCTGCAAACCCCAGAAGCACGGCCTCCACCACCTGCTCGGTTTCACGCCAGTTCTCGCAACGGCTGATCCGGTCATACAGGTTCCCGATTTCACTCAGGGTTTCCTCCGTATCCATACCGATGGATTCCATGGTTTGGGTCGCCCGCATTACCAGCTCGAAGGAAAACTGGCGGATCAGATCCGGTGGAAGATTATTGCTGACAGCCTCCTGGAACATCCCCTTCAAATACTGGACACCCTTCTCCATGTCTCCCTGCTTCAGCGCCTCCACAATCCGGTCGATCATCCGGACTATATGGTAATAGTCCTGGTTGTCAGGCGTCTGAACATCCAGAATCGAGATGACCCCATGATTCCCGGCCACCATCTTGTAGTGGAGAGCCTGCTGGGATTCGGCGTAGGACAAGGGAATATCCTTCAGCTCCCGGTACCCTCTTCCCAAGCCAGCAATGACAGTTAGGCCGATTTGCCGGTTCATCACGTTGAGGATCTGCTCCAGAAGCGCCATCGCCCGCAGATGGTTCTGCTCCTCATCCCCCTCCGCGAAGCTGAACACAATAACCGCCCGGCCGCCGCCCAAATCGATAGCTGATCCGGCATTCTCCGTATTGATGATCTCCTCCGCCACATTGCACAGGGCATAGGTATACAGCGTTTGGTCCCGGGGCTGGATGCCGCCCTCCTTGCTGATTTCTGCCGTACAGACCACATACCATTCCGGAAAAAGACGGATGCCTGTAAATTCCAAATGGGGGGCAATTACTGAATAGTCTGTCCGGTAGCCTACCAAAACATCCATAATGGTCCGCCATTTCAGCATCGGCTTAGAATCCCGCAGCTGCTGCTCCAGATTCTCCCGGTCCACAAACATCTGGTCAAAGAAGCTCTCCAGATAAGAAACACCCCTGGGAGTGGACGCTGAGGCGCCGCCCAAGGCAGGCCTGCCGTTCCGCGACAGCTTGCCCAGCATCCGGTCGATGGGGCTGAAGGTACGCATGTTGACCACGAAGAGAATGACAAAGGCCACCAGAAACAGCACAACCGCCAGCATAATCAGCAAATTCCGGGTCACTGTCAAAGGCTTATACATCTGGCTTTCCGGAACAATATTCACAATTTTCCATCCTGTATAAGCCGAGGTTTTATAGGACACGGTCTGCTTCACATTGTCCACCATGGCACTGTACGAGCCGCTTTCCTGACCGCTCAGCACCTGCCGGATATAAGGCAGCTCGCTCATTTTGCCGTAAAGCATGGAGGCATCGTCATGGGCCACAACCTGACCTGTCTTATCAAGAATAAACGTATGCCCCGCCGATTCCTTCTCATAAATATCGTGGATCATCCGGTACAGCACGTCTACATCTATATTGGCGGCCACAACCCCCTTCCGGTAGCCCGGAGCGCTAAGCGGCGGATACGAGCGGATCAGGGTCACCACATCCCGGTTCACATTTCCGTCCCAAATTTTGTGGGTGGTCAACCATTGGAAGTAGTCTTGGATTTCCAGATAATCGGCGATCCAGCTGTTCTCGGACTGGTCCCTGGCGGTGTAAAACTTGTCCGACAGAATGTTGCCGCTTACATCCGAGTAGGCAAATATGGAGGAAAACTGCAGGTTATTGTTCAGAAACTTCGCCATCTTGGAGTTCAATGCGAAGAAATTATCATTCTTCTGGGCATTGTCCTTGTAGCTGTCATTCATAAAATATACAAATTCTAGCTCATTTGTAAGCTGAAGTAAATTCGCTTCCGTTTGCTGGAACGATAGCTCGATTTTTTGATCGATCTGCTTCAAGAGAGCCATATTCGTTTCCTTCAGCTGCTGCTCCAACCCCCGGACTGTGCTTTTGTAGGAAAAGAAAAAAGCCAGGGATACAACAGCCAGAAGCAGGCTTCCGTATATCAGCATGATCCTCCCTGTAACGCCGATTTTCATCTCTTATTGCCTCCCGGTATGCTGCATAAAAAGCACAGACAGCCCTGAATGAGGCCGTCTGTGCCAGCTTTATTGAGGAAATTCGGTTATCTGCGGTCCTTGGGGCCGCCAACAGTAACAGTAGAATCCGTATCCAGCCCGTATGCCGTATGCAGGGTCTGGATCACCTCGTTCAAGCGGCTGTTAGGGATGACACAGCTCACCTTGATTTCGGAGGTGCTTACCATGTTGATGCTGATGCCAAGCTCCGAGATCGCCTCGAACATTTTGGCGGCTACGCCCGGGTTGCTGACCATGCCTGCTCCAACGATGGAGACCTTCACCAGTCCGGTTTCGGAGGTGGTTTCACGGAAGCCCACGGCTTCCTTAATGGAAGCGATGATGCCCATCGCCTTATCCAGGTCGCCGCTGCCTACTGTAAAGGAGAAATCCGCAGCGTCTTGAACACCGCTTTGGACGATAATATCCACGTCAACTTGCTGATTGGCCAGCGCTGTGAACACCTTGGCCAGCTGTCCGGGACGCTCAGGCACTCCCAGGATGCTGATGCGTGCCACATTCTTGTCGTATGCAATACCGCTGACTACAATTCCTTGCTCCATTGCGGCTTCCTCCTTCACAAGCGTACCTTCGTTATGGGTAAAGCTGGAACGCACCACCAGACGCACCTGGTTCAGCTTGGCGCACTCCACTGCGCGGGGATGAAGCACCGCGGCGCCCAGGTTAGCCAGCTCCAGCATTTCGTCATAGGAAATTTCGTTCAGCTTCCGGGCGCATTTCACGATGCGGGGATCGGTGGAATACACACCCTCTACATCCGTGTAGATTTCGCACAGGTCGGCTTTGATGGCCGCAGCAACAGCAACAGCGGTAGTATCCGAACCCCCTCTGCCCAGGGTGGTAATTTCGCCTTCCTCGGTCATACCCTGGAAGCCGGCGACAATAACGATATTCTCGTTTTCCAGCGCCGCCTGCACCCGTTTGGGCTCAATATGGCTGATGCGGGCTTTGCCGTGGACAGCCTCGGTATAAATCCCGGTTTGCCAGCCGGTATAGGAGCGTGACTGCTCGCCCAGGTTCTGTATAGCCATGGACAAAAGCGCAACCGATACCTGCTCTCCTGTAGTCAACAGCATATCCATCTCTCTAGCCGGCGGGGCGCCGTCGCAAATTTGCTTAGAGAGGTCAATCAAATCATCCGTTGTATCGCCCATGGCGGAAACCACGACCAGGCACCGGTTGCCTTCCCGTTTCCTGTCCACGATCCTCTGGGCTACACGCCGCATGCGTTCGGGTGTTCCGACGGAGCTTCCGCCGAACTTCATCACAATTACCGACAACTTCAACACTCCTTACCGTAGCTGATCCTAGGGTGTATCTGAAAATCTGCTCCCCTCGGAGTTATCAGACACACCCTCGCAAAAATGTTTTTCCTATTATATCACCAAAACCCATCATTGAATATGTTTGCTGCAAAAATATCCATTTGGATGCCTTGTACAAAAAATCCCCCAAGGAGCACTGTCCTAAAGGGGATTTTCAGCTGATGCTTCAAATTAAGCTTGCAGGCTTTAGTAAGCTGTTATGCCCGGGAAATGTACTTGCCTTCGCGGGTATCAATGAGGAGACGGTCACCTTGGTTGATAAACAGCGGAACCTGTACGGTATGGCCGGTTTCCATTGTTGCATTCTTGGTAGCGCCGGTTGCGGTGTTGCCCTTGATGCCCGGCTCGGTTTCAGTTACTTCCAGCTCAACGCTGTTAGGCAGGTTGATGCCCAGAATGGAGCCTTGGTAGCTGACGATGTTCACCAGCATGTTTTCCTTCAGGAAATTGCGCTCCCACTCCAATTGCTTGGCGGAGAGCTCAAATTGGTCATAAGACTCGTTGTCCATGAAGGTATATTCAGTACCGCTGTTGTACAGATATTGGGTTTCGCGGTTTTCTACGATGGCACGGCTCACCGTTTCACCTGCGCGGAAGGTCTTCTCCACCACATTGCCATTTTTCAGGTTCTTCAGCTTGGTACGGACGAAGGCAGCGCCTTTGCCGGGTTTCACATGCTGGAATTCAATGACGGTAAACGGGTCGCCGTCGGTTTCAATAGTAAGGCCTGTCCGAAAATCATTAACGGAAATCATGCAATACTTCCTCCCAGTGGAAAAGTCATCTCTTTATTATAATCTAAATCCAGGCTGCTCACAATATCAAAAGTTCTTTAGTGGAATGGGTCAAGATTTTTACGCCTGTTTCTGTAAACACCAGGTCGTCCTCAATGCGCACGCCGCCGATGCCCGGCAGGTAGATACCCGGCTCAACCGTCACGGTCATACCCGGCTCGAAGACTACATCGCAATTGGGGGAAAGCCGCGGATTCTCGTGGACCTCCAGCCCCAGGCTGTGTCCTGTGCCATGGCCGAAGTTGCTGCCGTAGCCGGCTTTGGCAATAATGTCACGGGCAATGGCGTCGCCTTCCCTGCCGGTCATACCCGGCTTTAAGCCCGCGACGCAGGCCAGCTGGGCCTCCAGCACAATCCCGTAAATCTCCTTCAGCTTGTCGCTGGGGGTTCCCAGGGACACGGTCCGGGTAATATCGGAGCAATAGCCGTTCAGAAGAGCGCCGTAATCCATCTTCACGAATTCGTTCAGCCCAAGAATGCGTTCACTGGCTACCCCATGCGGGAGTGCGGAGCGTTCGCCGGAGGCAACGATTGTATCGAAGGAAGTGGAGGTTGCCCCGTTCCTGCGCATGAAGAATTCCATCTCCAGAGCTATATCCTGCTCGGATACACCGGGCTTCAGATAGTCCAGAATATGGGTGAAGGTACGGTCAGCCAGATCGGCAGCGTCCTGCATCACCGCAATTTCCGCTTCATCTTTATACATCCGGAGCTTTTCCACCACCAGGGAGGTAGGCACGGACTGGATGTCCCCCAGATCGGCCTCATAGCTTTTGTATAAGCTGTAGCTTAAGTGGTTTTGCTCCAACCCTACCTTCTTAATGGAGAGGCCATCCAGAAGCTCCTTGACGGTTTGCATGGGCTTCACCGCGTGTTCGACAATCTCATATGCAGGAGCCTGCTCCTTGGCTTGCACCATATAACGGAAATCCGTCAGGAAGAAGGCTTTGCCTTCCGTCACCAGCACGAAACCGGCGGTGCCGGTAAAACCCGACATGTAGCGCCGGTTGTACGGATTGGTAATCAAAATAGCTTCCAAACGAAGCTCTTGCATGGCTTTTCGCAAATTCGCCAACCGTTTCAATGACATCTCCATCTCACCCGTTTTCTCTTAAATAATGTACCATCGCACGCAAGCCCGCCTCATAGCTGTACGGTCCCAGTCCGCTGATTTGTCCGAGGACCACCGGAGCGATTACCGATGTGTGCCGGAAAGCCTCCCGCTTGTGGATATTGGAGAGATGCACCTCGATGACAGGGAGGGAAACAGCCGCTACCGCATCCCGGATGGCGTAGCTGTAGTGCGTGAAGGCGCCGGGATTCATCACAATCCCGTCCACCGTACCGAAAGCCGCATGAATCCGGTCGATCAGCGCCCCTTCATGATTGGATTGATAAAAATCCAGCTCCACATTCAGCTCCACAGCGGCTGCACGGAGGTTTTCCTCAATGGCGGACAGCGACATGCTGCCGTATACACCCGGTTCACGGACACCCAGCATGTTCAGATTAGGCCCGTGCAGAATAAGAATTCTTTTCATGGCAAACTCACCTGTCTTTGCTTCATAGACTTAAGGCTGCAAGGCAGTCTCTTGTGCTTCAACGGGTACATTTTACCATATTATCCGGGCGGATAAAAACCGAATTCTTATTTCGCCGGCTGCGCCTTCATTACAGCCGGCTCTCTCCTGCGTTCATCGGTGAATTCGAAGGAGATGGAATACCCGATGAACAATCCCCATACTGCAAAAAGGCACATGTCCGTCACCAGAGAGTTGATGTCCATTTGCGTGATGGCAGGTACCATGCCGGTTAAAGGGCCCACCAGCAGATAGAGGCCTGACCACCAGGCCAAGCCATAGATTAAACCCGGCCAGGGTCCGCGCAATTTGCGCAGCACCAGACCATAAAACAGCGCGGCAACAAGAGATAAACCGATCAGGCTGCCATATCCCAGCAGAATTCCCTGCCAGGTTACCAGAAAGGAGTGCACAAAAAAAGGCTCCAGCAAAAAGCCCGGCACCACATCCGTATATTTCATGGCAAATTCAAGGAGCTTCAGCGCTCCCCACAGAATGCC
>JAQSYT010000180.1 GCA_029256065.1 Paenibacillaceae bacterium | reverse complement strand
CATTGTCCGCCAATTAGGATTGGACAAGCCGCTGCGGATCACCACCGGCTATGAGCGGGAGAATTTGAGCCTGTCGGTGGTGAAGGGAGCGACCAAGAAGGATTACATTGCAAGCTATCTGCGCTCGCGGCCCAAGGATGCAGGCATTATCTACGCCTCCACCCGCAAGGAGGTGGAGGACGTCCACCGGTATTTGAACCGGCTGGGCATCTCCGCGGGACGTTACCATGCCGGCTTAAGCGACGAGGAACGCAGCCGCAGCCAGGAGCTCTTTTTGTACGATATGACGAAGGTTATGGTGGCTACCAACGCCTTCGGGATGGGCATCGACAAATCCAATGTCCGGTTCGTCATCCATTACAACCTGCCCAAGAATCTGGAGTCCTATTACCAGGAGGCAGGCCGTGCGGGACGGGACGGAGAGCCCGGGGAGTGTATTCTTCTATTCGCCGCCCAGGACATCATGACCCAGAAATTCCTTATGGAGCAAGGTGATTCTGACCCGGAGCGGAAGAAGCAGGAGTACAGCAATCTGAATGATATGGTGGATTATTGCCACACGACGGATTGCCTGCAATCCTATATTGTTTCTTACTTTGGCGGTCGTACGGCAGAGCCCTGCGGACGCTGCAGCAGCTGCACCGATGAGCGGGAGCTCAATGACATTACGGTGGAAGCGCAGAAGATTTTTTCGTGTATTATGCGGATGCGCCAGCGGTTTGGCGTAACCATGACCGCGAAGGTGCTCCGGGGAGCTGGGGATGCCAAAATCAAGCAAATGGGCTTTGACCAGCTGCCTACCTACGGCATTATGAAGCAAGTCAAGGAAAAGGATATCACCGGTTTGATCAGCGTATTGGTGGCCGACGGGTACTTGAATCTGTCGGACAGCCAATACCCGGTGCTATCCCTTACGGCAAAGGCCCGCAATGTGCTGGAAGGCGCCGAACGGGTTTTCCACCGTGTGGTCATCCTTCCCCAGGCATCCGGGGGCAAGGCCGGTGGAGATCAGGGAGGGGCAGACGAAGCCCTCTTCGATAAGCTGCGGCAGCTGCGGAGAAGCTTCGCCGAACGGGAGCGCGTGCCTCCCTTCACTATATTCCACGATGCTACTCTGCGTGATATGTGTGTCCGGTCTCCGGTTAATGAAGATGAAATGCTGGCAGTCAAAGGCGTTGGCAAGCATAAATTCGATAAGTACGGCCAGGCGTTTCTGGAGGAAATCCGGAGGCATAAGGAGGCCTAGCAGACAGCTTGCCCTGCTAATCCTCCTCCGGCATATGGAAGACAAACCTTTCCACAAACCGGCTTACCGGCGAGAGCACGACTGTCCGCAAAGTAACCGTGTTAAGCGGGTTTAACTGGTACTGTCTGGCCAGCGCCATATAGGAGGACCACACTACAAGGCAAGCAAATACCAGCTTGCCTTTTTTGTCTTGGGACATCTTCAATCCGAGAAACAGCACAAGCCCGGCCACCAGCAATATGATCAAGCTCGTATAGATTCCGCTCATTGCTCCTGTTCCTTTTTGGAGAGTTTATTGTAGCCTTTGTTGCTTAAGCCTACTTTTTTCATTTTGACCTCCGCATTGATCTGAAGATTGATTTTTTTGAAAACATCCTCCTGGTCCTGCTCCATTTGCTTCCATTCCTTCGGAAACTTTCTGTATATCCGTTCAGAGATGCCCGCCACATCCGCATTGGCTTTTTTGGAGGCGGCCCATGCCCTTTTGCACATATTCACAACCTCAGCCTGCACACTCTCTTCCATCTTCCGGATGGTTTCCGGCTTCAGCAGGTTGGAGGCACTCCCGGTTTCATTCAACCAGCCGTTTATCTTGATTTCCGCTGTCACATTGTATTTGCCCTCAGACTGCTTTACAGAAATCTTGGTTTTGGAGTTGGACACCACAAAGGTGGAATCCTTGGCTTCCGCCTTCTCCGGATCGGAGGAGAAGGGAATTGTGGAGGAGTGGACCTGATCGCTCAGGAATGAGACGCCTAATGCTTCGTTGTCGCTCATCCATCCCACCAGCTTGGTTTCCTTAATAATGGCAGCCCGTCCCAGCCGCAGCTTGGAGGGCACGGTGGTTTGCTTCAGCTGGTCGATGCCGGTTACCTCCTTACCGCCGGATATAATGACTTCCGGGATCAGAATACTGTGGGCTGGGCTCAGCTGCTTTTTGATCAGGTCATACATCCGCACATTGGGAATTTTGGAGAGATAACGCTCCTGCTTTTCCAGAATGCGCTCCAGACCGATGCCTGGAATCGGCTCGGAGCTGAGCAGCTGCTCCAGGATGGATCTGCCGTCGCCGGAGGCGATCAGAATACTTACTGTTTCCCGGGAATCCGAATTGCGAAGATACAAATCCACCATTTGGCTGAAGCCTTTTTTGGCAGCCTCTTCACCGATGACAAGAATACTATTGTGGCCGAAGTACAGCTTTCGCGGGGCCTCCATATAGCTTTCGGACACGGCGCCCTTGATGGTCTCCCCCTCAGTGGAATACACCACAACCGGCACTTGGCCGGTTGGGCCACCGGCTGTTCCGGCTGCCGCGGAGATGGAAGAGGGAAGGATCACCTGGAAGGACAGCACCCACAGCCCGTTTTTGTTCACGTCCAGAGCGGCGGCTGAGGTAATGGCAAGCTCATTCAGTTCTGTGCGGTCCCAGCATCCTCCCAGGAGCAGGGAGGACAGAGTCAGAAGGATAACCATCCGGTGTGAACGTCCCATGATTAAGACCTCCTTTTCCGGGGCGATTTCTTTCGGATCAGCAGGGCAATAACCAGCAGCAGCGGAAGCACCACATTCATTCCGAGAAGCTCATACGGAGTAATATGCTGCATCTGGTTGTCGAATACGGTTTCATCGTGGAAGGACACGAAGGCTGTGGTCATAATAACAAGGTTCAAGCCCAGCAGCACCGGCTTGGACGGATTAATGCCGAAGGTTTCTGTAAGACAATGGAAAGCGCCGAACAGGAACAGCGTCATTTTGATATAGATGGTGCACACCCAGAAGGAGACGAATAAAATGTCAAGCCGCTCCAACGTTGTCCCCAGCTTAATGATTTCAATCATGCTGAAGGTAGGGTAGCGGAACTGCTGCGGCATGATCGGACCGAATAGAATAAGGCAAAGAGTCACCGTCAGTATCAAGTGGAAGCCTGCGGCAATGGTTCCGCCCATAGCTGCCTTGGCGATTCCTTTTTTGGATTGCAGAAAAGGTCCGAGCAGCAGAACAAGAGCTGCCTCTGAGAGCCACCCCAAGGGCAGCAGTCCGCCATAGGCTATATGGGGCAGAGAGGTGTTCAAAATCGGCATCAGCTGGTGGGGCTCGATCAGATTCAGGAACAGAAGCAGGCTCACGCAGTACGTGATGATACTGATGGTAGTGACCACCCCGTTGACCCGGGCAATGACCTCGATTCCTCCGTAAACAGCATAGCTGCAAACAGACAGAATGATGATCATAATGACCCAATCCGGTGTTTCAAACAAGATCTGATCCGAGAGAATATTGGTAAATTCCTGCAAAATAATTGAGGAAATGGATATATAATATAAGGTCAGCAATATGCCGACGATAATGGCCGCCCATTTTCCCAGACGGCTGGTGATCCAGCCCAGGAAGGAAAACTGTCCTGGTACCCGCATGGCGATGGAGCCGGTCAGCCAGGCAATGCCCACTCCCAGTATGGTGGCACCAAGAATGGAAATCCAGGCATCCTGCTTGGAATGTGCCATTACCACACTGGGCACCACCAGAATAGCGGTGGGGATAATGGTGATATAGATCAAAGACGTTAGCTGCCAGACAGAGATCCGTTCCTTCATGTCCCGTCTCCCTTCTGCTCTTCTCCCTCCGGCTTCATCGGGGGTAAGGGCTGCTGCCCTTCAGGCTGCCGTTGTTTATTGGCCGGATTGGCTGTGCTGGGGCGTTTGTTCATCGCCCACCGGGGGGCGCGGATAAAGACATCCTTCAGCTCTGACAGACGCAGGGGTGACAAGGGGCTCATATAAGGAACTCCGAAGGAGCGCAGGCTTTGCAGATGGATCAAGAGAAGCATCATGCCCGACATGATGCCGAACAGTCCGAAGGAGCCTCCCAGAATCATCATCCCGAAGCGGATCAGCCGGGCGGAGATGGACAGGCTGATATAAGGCACAACGAAGTTGGAGATAGCGGTAAAGGATACCACAATAACCATCGCCGCTGATACCAGTCCAGCTTGAACGGCAGCTTGTCCCAATACCAGAGCCCCTACAATGGAGATAGCAGGCCCAATGGCCCGCGGCATCCGGACACCTGCTTCCCGGAGCACCTCAAAGGTCAGCTCCATCAAAATGGCTTCTATGAAGGCAGGGAATGGCACTCCCTCCCGTTGGGCGGCCAGACTGATCAACAGCGGAGTGGGAAGCATCTCCTGGTGGAAGGTGGTGATGGAAATATACAGGGCAGGCAGCAGCATGGACAAGAAAAATGCCACGAACCGGATAATCCGCAGGAAGGTGGAAATGTCCGCACGCTGGTAATAATCCTCACTTGATTGAAAATAACGGGTAAAGGTGGCCGGAGCGATCAGAATAAACGGTGTTCCGTCTACAAGGATGGCTACCTTTCCCTCCAGAAGAGCTCCAACGGCCACATCCGGCCGTTCCGTATTGAGCAGAGTAGGGAAGGGGCTGTAGTTGGAGTCCTGAATGAATTCCTCAATATAACCGGAATCCAGAATGGCATCTGTCTCTATACGCGTAAGGCGCTGCATCACCTCGTCCACCAGTTCCTTGCGGACGATGCCATCCACATAAACGACTGCTACTTCCGTTTGGGTAACGGTGCCTATTTGGAGTAAAACCGATGCCAATTTAGGAGATTTGATTCTCCTGCGGATCAAAGAAAGGTTTGTGCGCAGATTTTCATTGAAGCCTTCCTTTGGGCCGCGGATGACGGTTTGGGTGGTCGGCTCCTCAACTCCCCGCTGCTCCCCGCCGGAGGTGTTGATTGCCAATGCCTGATTGCAGCCTTCAATAAGGACAATAGTAGATCCGCCGAATAAACCGGAGAATAGGGCATCGACAGTGTCCACTTTTTTGACCATTCCTAAAGGTACTGCATCTGCTGTTATGTCCAGCAAAGCTTGACCGGAAAGACCGCTGAGGCTGTCTCTTAAACCCAAGCCCGGCTTGACCAAGGTTTGCAGCAGGTCTCTGTCGATTATACTGCCGTCCACGATTCCCTCAACCAAAATGACGGCGAAACGGACCTCATTGGTCAGATGGCGAAAGGTGACATCCACATTTTCCGCCAAGGCACCATGAATGAGGGCCAGATTTTGGTCAAGGCTTTCCGTCAGCGGCTGGGGTGGCTTTTTGGGGACGGCTTTGCCGGCATTATCCTGTTTACGTTTCTTCGCTGTCTTTCCTTTCAGAAAGTTCATGCCTGCCTTCCTCCTCCCGGGCGGAGCCCACCCTTTCTGGCTTATGCAACTAGGCCGTGTCAGAAAACTCGTTGAGGGCATCTTTTACCGCCTTTTCGTCCCTTGCTGCGTTACTTTCGCTTGACGTACCCCCCGGTACGCCTGCGCAAAAGTGCCTTGCTATGAACAAAAATTCGCTAAAATCTGCTCCCCTCGGAGTTTTCAGACACGCCCTAGCAGCAAACAGGAAATCCCTCCAGAATATACATAGCTCATTTATGTAGGATTCGAAGTTTGAGCTAGTTTTATGCGTCCGCACAAAGAAGCCCGGGCCTTCTGTACAAGAACAGAAGGCCCGGGCTGCAGCAGTTGGGCGGAGCGGGTTTTTAGGATTTGCTCTTCAGCTTGCCGGTGAACAGCAGCATAATAAAGGAGATGGCGATGGTGGCACCGCTTAACAGCCATGCAAGAGTGGTGTTTCCCGAATCGACGGCAAAATAAATGCCGGTGGGGATGGTTTGTGTGCGGCCGGGGATGTTGCCCGCCACCATCAGGGTGGCGCCGAATTCGCCCAACCCCCGGGCGAAGCCCAGTACATAGCCCGTCACCATGGCCCGCCAGGCCAAGGGCATGGTGATGTGGAGCAGAACCTGCCACTCAGTGGCTCCCATGGATCTGGCAGAGTCCTGAAGCTCCCGTTCGATGGACAGGAACCCGGATTTCAAGGACTGGTACACCAGAGGGAAGGCTACCACCACAGCAGCTGCAACAGCAGCCCACCAGCTGAAGATGAACGATTGGTCAAACAAACGCTCCACCAGCTTGCCGAACCAGGTTCTCCTTCCCACCAGCACCAGCAGAATAAAGCCGATTACAGTAGGGGGCAGCACCATGGGCAGGAGAAATACCGTTTCCAGCAGGGTTTTTCCCTTTACCCGCTTGGTGGTCATGATCCAGGCAACCAGGATGCCGATCAAGAATACAATGATGCTGGAAAAAAGCGAAACCTTCAGTGACAGCTTCAGCGGGTTAAGAAATTCCGGTTTCGTGAGTAGGTCCATCATAGGCGTTACTTAGGAAGCGTAAAGCCGTATTTAACGAATACGTCCAGCGCTTCTTTGGTTTGCAGGTAATCGTAGAATTCCTTGGCTGCCGCAGGCTGTTTGGTTGCCTTCACAACACCGATGGGGTATTCGATGGCCGCATGGCTGGCCGGGTCGGCAGTCAGAATAATCTTCACATTTTTGGAGGAAGCGGCATCGGTTTTGTAGACGAAGCCGGCTTCCGTATTGCCGGTTTCAACATAGGACAGCACCTGCTTCACATCCTTGGTCAGGACAACCTTCGGCTGGAGGGAGTCCCACAGCTTGTAATAGGTCAGGGTCTCCTTGGCATAGCTGCCGGCGGGAACCGATTCAGGTGTGCCGACTGCCAGTTTTTTAACCTCGTCCTTGGACAGATCCTCCACCTTGGCGATAGCCAGCTTGCTGTCGGCCGGTACGACCAGCACCAGGTCATTCAGAAGCAAATTTTTGGCGGTAGCGGAATCAATGAGCTGCTTGGACACAAGAGCGTCCATTTGCTTCTTGCCGGCGGAGAGGAACAAGTCGGCGGGAGCGCCGTTCTCAATTTGTGTCTGCAGGGTGCCGGAAGCCCCGAAATTGAAGGTAAGGGTGACGTGGGGGGCTTTTTTAGCGTAAAGGGTTTTAATCTCGTTCAGGCTTTCTGTCAGGCTTGCGGCGGCGGAAATGGTAAGCTCCACCGGATCTGGCGCTTTGGTTGGCGATGGTGCCACACTGGCAGCACCAGCTGAGGCGGAGGGACTCGCTGCGGCGGCGGCAGGCTCGTCTTTCTCTCCGCAGCCGGCAAGGCCGGTTAAGGCAGCCAATGAAACCGCACAGGCAATGGTTAGCTTCTTCCAATTTTCAATCAGCATGTTTTTCCCTCCCAGGGTTATCTATATACGATTACGTCCAATCATAACGAATCAGCAATTGTGATTGGTTTGGCCATATGTTATTTCACATAATACTATAGCTAATGATGACATGTAAATAATGAAATATCGAACATTATGTGATCTTGTTATATTTAGTATGATTTAATTATATATAAGCATACGGCGTGACAGGATGAACAAAACGCACAAAACCCCCTCCGCCCAAATGGGCTAAGGGGGTTTTGGCGGTACAGTGAACAGATAGCGCTGCTTACGCCATCAGCATCACGGAGGACGACTTGATAACCGTGGTGACATCGGAGCCGATAGTCAGCTCCAGCTCTCTCAGGGATTCGACAGAGATAATGGACGTTATTTTATTGCCGCCGCCAATGTCTACTACAACCTTGGCATTGACTTGTCCTTCGTTGATCTCCACGACCTTGCCGGTCAATTGATTCCGCGCGCTAATCTTCATGGGTGCCACACTCCTTTCCTCTGAATTATGCTGTCGCATGCAGCTTGTCCGCAATGCCTTTGCGGTTTAATTCTGATGCCGGACTGGGAAGTATAGGGTCATTGTAAAACCTTTCCTGCCGCAGATCAAATGGAAGCGGACAACAAACGCCAAGAAAGCCCGGCAGAGCCGCCGGGCTGGATCGGAAGTTTAGTCAGAAGGTTGCTTAGAAGGCTGGTCATGATACCGGCTTGGAAAAGAAGGTTTTCAGGGCTCTGTATACATCGCCTTTTTCACGGATCACATGAAAGAGGAACTTCTTATGCTGGATGTTTTTGTAGGCCGTCATAAGGGTGGAGCTCCGGTTGTACTGGTTAACCTCTCCGTACCCGAACATGTTGGCCCGCTTCATCAGCTCCTGAATCAGGTTAACGCATTTCTCATTATCGGAGGTCAGGTTGTCGCCATCGGAAAAATGGAAGGGGTAGATGTTCCAGTTGGCGGCAGGATAGCGGGTATCGATAATGTCCAGCGCTTTTTGGTAGGCGGAGGAGCAGATGGTGCCGCCGCTTTCTCCCCGGGTGAAGAAATCCTCTTCTGTCACTTCCTTGGCCTCCGTATGATGGGCCACGAAGACAATTTCCACATGCTCGTATTTGCGGCGCAAAAACCGGGCCATCCAGAAGAAGAAGCTGCGGGCGATATATTTTTCGAAGGAGCCCATGGAGCCGGAGGTATCCATCAGAGCCAGCACTACTGCGTTGGAGTGGGGTTTTTGCACCTCATCCCAGGTTTTGAACCGCAGATCGTCGGGGGAGATGCCATGGATCCCCGGCTTTCCAGCATTGGCGTTGCGCTTCATATTCTCAATGATGGTCCGCTTCTTGTCGATATTGGACATAATTCCTTTTTTACGGATATCGTTGAATACCACATCCTTGGATTGGAGCATTTCCCGCTGCTTTTCCTCCAGATTAGGCAGCTCCAGCTCCTCGAAGAGGATCTCCTCCAGCTCGGCCATGCTGATCTCCGCCTCGTAATAATCCTCGCCAGGCTGGTCTCCGGCACCTTCGCCTTTGCCCGGCCCTTTCTTCTGGGCCTCCCGGTCCACCCCAAGCACATCCCCCACCTGGGTGTCCCCGTCCCCTTGGCCTACATGCTTTTGCTTATTGTAGTTATAACGGAAGCGGTACTCGTCTATGCTTTTGATAGGGACGCGCACCACCTGTTTGCCGTCCGACATGACGATGCTTTCATCCGTCACCATATCGGGAAGATTCTGTTTGATTGCCTCGCGCACCTTCTCCTGATGGCGCGTCTGGTCCTGGTAGCCCTTGCGGTGCAAGGACCAATCCTCGCGGGAGACGATATATAGCGGTTCCGTCACTGGAATTCCTCCCTTTTTGTCCGAATCTTGCGAAAGCTTAAGCGCGTGATATTGTTAAGTATATTCACCGCGGCGGGAGGTATGTTCCGTTTTAAGGAGAGGGGACTGCGCGTTTCTTTCCCACATCAGAATGTTTGGCATCGGCCGCCCAGCCCCGAAATACTCCGGTGAAAGTTTTTCACATTCTTCCAATGGAACAAAACGCATAGTGAATGCGTCTTAAAACTGTTATGATTAATACACAACACGTTCAAGACAGAATGGATGAGGAGGCTTAAGATGAAGCGCAAACTGCTGATTCTTCTTTGTGCAGCGGGCATCCTGGCGACAGGACAAGCCGCTTATGCCGCCGGCTCTTCGGTTGAGGCGGGGACGGAACAGGTTATTGTCAGAGGCAAAACCATTCAGGTAAATACAGTGCGGGTGGATCTGCGTGATCCGCTGCTTGCTCTTGAGCCGGTTACGGCCCGCAGCGCTATTGGCTATGACGAACCCTTCACTTCAATTGTGGAACGGTCCAATGCCGCGGCCGCTATTAACGGTACCTTCTTTAATGCATACGAAAAGGAATCGGACATCCGTTATCCCAATGGTCTTCTGGTCGCTTCAGGGGAAACCGTTCATTCCGGAACCAACCAATCTCTGATCTGGATGGCGGACAAGCTTCCCGTGATCCGTCATGTGGAGCTTGGCATCCGGGTAACCTTTGTTCAAGGCAAGCTGACCTCCACCTATTTTCCGTGGGGGATCAACAAATATTACGGCGCCTCCCAAACCGATCAGGTTGTCTGGTACACACCCGCTATGGGGCGGGTAATCGATTATCCCAATACCACCAAAATTGTAATCCGGGAAAACGTGGTCACCCAAATTACGGAGGATGCGGTTTCCGTGCCCGGAGACGGATATGTATTCATGGCGGGGAACAGCGACAACAACCGCAAGAACCTGCTCCCGCGGGTTCAGGTGGGGGATACGGTAGATTTGGAAACGGTGGCCAAGGATGCGGTAAGCGGGGAGGCGGTGGATGCCGGCATGTGGCTCTCTGCCATCGGAGCGGGGCCGAAGCTGGTAACCGGGGGAGCAGTGGATGTGGAT
>JAQSYT010000179.1 GCA_029256065.1 Paenibacillaceae bacterium | reverse complement strand
GGGGTTTTATCCTTTATCTTCGGCAAGCTGATTTTCACTGTAGTACCGGCAGCAGTTGAGCATCTTTTGTTTAACAGCTTGTTTGACAATTACATCCTTCATAATTTAATTGAGGGCGTTTTGAAAATCGGTCTCCTCCTGGCATATATTTATATTATCTCCATGACACCGATCATCAAGCGGCTGTTCCAGTACCACGGAGCGGAGCATAAGGTGATCAGTGCCTATGAGGCCGGTGTGGAGCTGACAGTGGAGAATGTGCAGAAATTCAATACCTTGCATTACCGCTGCGGCAGCAGCTTCCTGGTTATGACGGTAATCATCGGCGTAATCGTGTATTCGTTCGTACCTTACGATAACTTCTGGGAACGGATTATCCAGCGTGTCGCACTGCTTCCGGTGGTCACCATGCTGGCTTATGAATTCCTAAAGCTCACCAATTCCCTGCGCGATACACCAGTGCTCCGGTTTCTTGGTTATCCGGGCCTGTGGCTTCAGAAGCTGACTACCAAGGAGCCCAGCGACGATCAGGTGGAGGTATCTCTCGCTTCCTTCAACCGGGTCCGCGAGCTGGACGGTCAACTGCAGCCCGCAATGAGAAATTAAAGCCAATGCCAGCCATTTAATGAGGAGGGGAAGTTATGAATATGTACAGACGGTTGTCTTTGCCGGATTACATCATTTACGGCTTGCTGGTAGTGGGCATCCTCTACCGCTTTCTGGTGAATCCAGGCCCGCTTTTGGTTCCGCTCCTGGTGTTCGGCGTCATTTTTCTTCTGTACAAATTCCCTCCCAACCGGCTGCAGAAGCATGGCAGGCCTATCCAGTCCGGAAAAAGAACTACGGAGCGAAAAAAATACGAAGAACGGGAGCGCCGCAAGGCACACTTCCGGGTCATTCCCGGAAGCAAGCCGGATTCTGATGAGGAGCCACCCAAATACCATTAAGTTAGTCTAAACAGCAGAGCCGCCCAGGAGGCGGCTTTTTTGTTGTTTCACGGTTTCTGATATTCGAGCGGAATTCTAGCCATACTATATCTTACAATTTCTTACTTCCCATGAAGGAGCCTTTTCCATGAAACCATCCTGCAGCCCTTTGTCAGCCGCATTGTGGTCTGCGGCCATCCCAGGCTTTGGCCAATTCTGCAACCGCTCCTACATAAAAGGCATCACGTTGATCGTCATGGAATTCCTGATCAACTTTTATTCCCATTTGAACCAGGCTATCTTCTATTCCTGGCTGTGGGATATACCCAATGCCCAAAGCTGCCTGAATTACGAATGGCTGCTGTTTTATCCGTGTATGTATGTCTTCGCCATTTTTGACGCATATCACGAATGCAGCGAACATATCCAGAAGCCCCACTCGCCCTATTTGTATATCCCCTTCGTCGGAACAAGCTTTGTGGGCACGGTAGTGGTCATTTGGAGCTCTGGCCAGCGCCACATACTGGGATTGGAGAAGCTGGGGCCTATTTTCTCCGGCGTTATTTTGATACTGGTAGGCATCTGCTTGGGGGGATGGATGGTCAACCGCTTTTTTCCGCACAGCTCTAGCCCCTAATAAGGATTTAGACCAGCAGCTTGGGCGGATATTTCGCACAGTTCTTCTGATAAACCGCCAGAGACCACCTGTCAAAATATTTGGAGGCTGAATGAACTCCCGATTGGAACAGCTCATCGCTTTTCTCCCGGGAAATATTGAATTGGGTAGCCTGGACGCCCATAGTAGGAATTTTGACGGTACGGAACTGGTTGAAATCTTCGATATATCGCTCGTCGTGGGCATCCATCATCGTACCGAACAAGGCTTGGAACATGCTGATCGGACCTCTAATATCCCGCGGCTCGTGATCCGTCTGTCCAACCAATTGATAACCAACCACCGGTATCCGTTTATCCTCCCCCTTATCTACCTCCTTGTCGAACAGCCATAACGGGAAATTGCTCAGGATTCCACCATCCACCACATAGACGAACTGCTTGCTAAACGGCTCCCCTTTCCGCAGAGCAGGACGTTTGCGAAGCATTACCGGATCGAAGAAATACGGAATGCTGGTGCTCATGCGGATGGCCTTGGCGATGGGAAATTTTTTGGGTTCAATGCCGTATTGGCTGATATCATCAGGCAGCACCATCAGCTTTCCCTGGCTGATATCTGAAGCAATAATCCGCAGACGGTCCTGCTCCAAATCACCGAAAACCCTGATGTTTTTGGCAGCCAGCAGCTGGCGCACCCATTCCTCCAGCGCCTCCCCGGAATAAAGTCCTTTTTTGACAAATATGCGGACCGCAGGCCCTACCCATTGAATCCGGTGAATCCAGGTTTTCGTGAGAAAAGAAGTAAACGGCGTAGCCTGAATAATCTCCTTCAGCTCCTGCCCGGTATAGCCTGCCGCCAGCAGCGCAGCGATGATAGAGCCCGATGAGGTTCCGGCCATATGATGGAAGCGGAAGCCGCGCTTTTCCGTTTCGGCCACCGCACCGGCCAACCCGATGGCTTTGACGCCACCTCCCTGAAACACAGCATTGATTTTCATGTCCTCCCCTTCTTTCCTTCAATATCCCTCACAAGGATGTATATGAAAGAAAGAGGCTGTCACAGCCTGACCAAACGAAAAAAACCCGGCCTCTGCCAGGTTTTCCGCATGATGCTACGTTTATGAGCCGTTTGGCGGCCTGAGAAGCTAATTCGGCTCCGTTTCCAGCTCCGAGCGAAGCTCGCGGAGCGTGTCAAGACGGGATGGCTCCTGTGTGAAATATTCCAGAAGTGTTCCGATACAGGAGATGGAATCGGCGCTTAGATGATGCTCAATGCCTTCCACATCCCGGTAAATATTTTCCTCTTGTACCCCGATCATCTGCAAAAATTCCTCCAGCAGCTTATGCCGGTCCAATAGCCGCTTTCCAAGCTTCTTACCCTTGGAGGTGAGAATCAGTCCCCGGTATTTTACATAAACCAGATAGTTGTCCTTATCCAGCTTTTGGATCATTTTCGTTACTGAAGAGGGATGGACCTCCAGTCCCTCGGCAATGTCGGATACGCGTGCATAGCCTTTTTCATCAATGAGCTTATAAATTTTTTCCAAATAATCTTCCATGCTGGGAGTCGCTGCCATTAACAACTCTCCTCCTCTTCCTTCCGTTTCCTAACACCCGTCCAATTAGACACCTTTGTATGATACCTGATTTTGCTGAAAAAAGGCAAGTCCCTTATTTGCAGGAGTATGTAATTCCCTTGACTAATTATAACGGTTACAAATGAATAATGACATGGAGTAAAAAACGATTGGAGGAGGTTTTGACCAATGGCCACGGAGCTCTTGTCCCGGCCCGCTCCAAGCCTGCAGCCTTTTTTGCCGGAGCTGGTCTACTTTGAGCCTGGCGCCCTGGAATATCCCAAGGGCAAGAGGATTATGGAATGGGCCGAGAAAACCGGCTTGCCCATCAAGCAAACCACTTCCCACAACCGGATCACGGATCTGCCCGGGGATTCCGAGCTGGAGAAATACAAAATTGCCAAACGGACTTTGGTGGTAGGCGTCCGCAAAACGTTGAAATTCGAACCCTCTCTGCCCTCCGCTGAATATGCCATCCCTATTGCAACCGGCTGTATGGCCCACTGCCATTATTGCTACCTGCAGACTACTCTGGGAGCCAAGCCTTATATCCGGATATATGTGAATACAGATGATATCATTGCCGCGGCAGCAAAATATATCGAAGAACGCCAACCGGAAATGACCCGGTTTGAGGCCGCCTGTACCTCGGATCCCGTAAGCCTTGAGCATATCTCCGGCTCCCTGCAGGAGCTGATTGAATTTATGGCGGACCAGCCTCTGGGCAGACTTCGGTTTGTCACCAAGTTTCACCACGTAGAGCCGCTGCTGCATGTCCGGCATAACGGCAACACCCGGATTCGCTTCAGCGTGAATGCGGACTATGTCATCCGCAACTTCGAGCCGAATACCTCCGGCTTTGCCGACCGGATTATGGCAGCCGGGATGATTGCCCGGGCCGGCTATCCCTTAGGATTTATTATTGCCCCCATCATCTGGCATGAGGGCTGGGAGAACGGTTACCGGGAGCTGATGGAGAAGCTGAAGCAATCCCTGCCCGCGGATGCGGAGACGAAAAATCTGCTGACCTTCGAAATGATTCAGCACCGGTTTACCAAAACGGCCAAGAGGGTCATTCTGGAACGGTATCCGAAAACCAAGCTGGAGATGGATGAAGCCAAGCGGAAGTATAAGTGGGGACGGTGGGGTCAAGGCAAGTATGTATATCCGAATGAACAGGCGGAGGCCTTGCGGGTGTTTTTGACAGAACAGATTTTTGAAAAGTTTCCCCAGGCAAAAATCGAGTATTTTACGTAGTTCCGGCCTCTGGCCTGGACCGTGTTATGTCAGAATTGCAACCACCCGGGAGTGTGGCTGTTGAACCAGATGGTAATCTGCGTCAGCTTGCCGGTATACAGCAGGACAGCGACCAGCACCATCACCGCCCCTCCCGTTTTCATGAGAATGCCAGAGTACCGGAGCAGCCTCCGGGCTGAACCGAAAAATAAAGCCAATCCGATAAAGGGAACGGCAAATCCGATAGAGTAGGCGGAGATCAAGGGCAGCCAGGAGCCGTCGTCCGTCAGGGATAAGGCCAGAATGGCAGACAAAATCGGCCCCACACACGGGGACCACCCCGCCGCGAAGCCGATGCCGATAAGAAAGGAGCCGGCAAAACCGGCAGGTTTGGCAGAGAGCTGCCATTTTTTCTCCCTCATCAGGAATTGGGGCTGGAAGATGCCCAGCATAAACAGCCCCATCACCAAAATCAGGATGGCGGAGAGCTGGCGGATCAGCTCCCGGTAATCCACGAAGACCGCCGACAGCTGCCCCGCTCCCCAAGCCATGGTGAAGAAAATCACCGAAAACCCTAAGGAAAAACAGACAGAGTGCAGCACCACTCGGGTTCTTATCGTTCCGGAGGCAACGCCTTCCTTGAGCTGAGCTACGGAAACTCCAGTCATATAGGACAGGTAAGAAGGGTATAAAGGAAGGCAGCACGGGGAAATGAATGAGGCAAAACCTGCAAAAAGAGCCATCCAAACCGTAACGTTCATCAGCTATCCCCTTCCCTCTTAGTTCGCCCCTAAGCCGCCGTTTTGAACCCCTTGCGTACCAAAAGCGTTACCATGAGCATCGCAATCAGCAGCAGTACGATAGAGGCACCCGGCGCATAGTTGCCTACACCTGCCAGGCTTAATCCCCCCAGCACCCCCACCTCTGAATAAATCAGCGCGATCCATACGGCGCTGCGGAAGCTTTTGGCCACCAGCAGGCTGCAGGCTACGGGAATCGTCAGCAGCGCCGAAACCAGAAGGGCACCCACAATCTTAATGGCCACACTGATGACCAATGCCGTCAGCATGGTAATGACAATATTGTACAGGCGGACAGGCAAGCCGCTAATTCCTGCAGCATCCTCGTCGAAGGCCAGCAGGAACACTTCCTTATGGTTCAGAGCCATGAATACCACGACCAAAAGAGTCACTCCGGCAATCAGCCAGAGATCCTTGTTATCCAGGGTCAGGATACTGCCGAACATGTAACTGGTGACGTTCACATTGAAATTCCGGCCCATCGTAAACAGAAATGCGGCCAGCGCCGCACCGCCGGACATGATGATGGCAATGGACAGCTCCGCATAGGTTTTGTAGGTACGTCTCAGCTTCTCAATCGCAAAGGAAGCCAACAGGGCAAAAACCAGGCCCATTGCCACAGGATACACATGAATCAAAAAACCCAACGCCACACCGGCGATGGATACGTGGGAGAGAGTGTCCCCAATCATGGACAAACGCCTTAATACCAGGAATATGCCCAGTAGAGGCGCCGTTATGCCAATAAATAATCCGCCCAGCAGGGCACGCTGAAAAAAGAGCTCCGAAAAAATGTCCACCGTTTTTGTTTATCCCCTTACTTCAATTTTTTCGCGTTTGGTCCCGCCGGAAAGATGGAGCCGGGTCTCCGAGCAGTTCTGCGGATCATGGGTATGGCGGACATAAAACTTCAGCTTGCCGCAGACCTGGGCCGGTCCCTCTCCTATATATTCCTCCAGCATGTCAATATCATGGGACACCATCAGGAAGGTGATGGCATGATGCTGATGCATGTGGCGGATCAGCTCAAAAAATCCCTCCTGCGTTTCCGCATCGATCCCTGCCGTGGGCTCATCCAGAATCAGCAACTCCGGATTGTTAATCAGCGCTCTTGCCAGAAACGCGCGCTGCTGCTGGCCGCCGGATAATTGCCCGATCCGGCGCTCGGCCAGATCGGGAATGCCCATAACCTCAAGCGCGTCCTGGCACTTGCGGGTATCGGCAGCGGTTAATCTTTTGAAGAGCTTATTGCGCCCGTACAGCCCGGAGAGCACCACCTCCCGGACCGTAGCCGGAAACAGCGGGTTGAAGGCGTTCTTCTGGGGCACGTAGCCGATCCGGTTCCATCCGCGGAAGGTAGAGTAAGGCTCCCCGAAGAGCCGTACCTCTCCCTGATCGGGCTTCAACAAACCGACGATAATCCGCAGAAGGGTGGTTTTGCCTGCGCCGTTGGAGCCGGCCAGACCGACGAAATCCCGCTGCACTACTGTAAAATTCAGGTCGCGGATCACCTGCTTGCCCTCATATGAGAATGAAACATCCGCAAGCGTCACCACAGGGTCATGGCAGTAGGCTTGGGGTTGATCTTGGTTATTCATGATTGCCTGCCTTCTCTCTAGTCGCCTTAATGATACTATTGTAAGGCTTTTACTAGGTTTTGCAAATTCTTTTCCATGGTGGAGAAGTAGTCCTCGCCGGCCTTCAATTGAGCGTCAGTCAACCCTTCCAGGGGATTGAGCACCAACGTTTCGATCTTCAGATCATTGGCCAGGGTTTTGGCCAGCTTATCGGACACCAGCTCTTCGAAGAAGATGTACTTGACCTGGTGCTCCTTAATGAAATTATTAATATTCTTCATGTCCTGAGCTGTCGGTTCGGAATCCGGCGTCAGTCCCATTATAGCCACCTGGTTCAGTCCATAATCCCGGCACAGGTATGCAAAGGCTTTATGGGAAACAACAATATCTTTTTTAGGGAGCTTGCTCAAGGTATCACGGTACTTGCGGTCCAGCTCATCGAAGGAGGTGGACAGCTTGGCAAAATTAGCCTCGTATTCCGCCTTGTTGGCAGGATCGGCCTCTGCCAGCCCATTCTTCACGGCCTCCGCCATCTTCTTGGCGTTCATCGGGCTCAGCCAAGCGTGAGGGTCAAAATCCCCGTGGTCATGATCATGGCCCTCTTCGCCCTCATGGTCATCCTTATGCTCATCCTCATGCCCTTCTTCTCCATGATCCTCCGCTTCAATCAGATCAAGGCCTGCGCTTGCTTCAACGGTAATCAGGCTGTTCTTGTCCTTCCGGCTCTTAAGCAGATCATCCACCCAGCCCTCCAGTCCTGCGCCTTGATAAGCAAACACGTCAGCCTTCAGAATTTGGCTGATATCTCTGGTTTTGGGCTCCCAGTCATGGGGCTCTACTCCTGCGGGCACAGCACTGACAGCGTGAATGCGGTCTCCGCCGATTTTGGATGCAAAGTCATATAACGGATAAAAGCTGGCTACCACATTGGTTTTCTCCGTGGAAAGCTGGATACCGGAGTTGTTTCCGCACCCTCCTGCCAATACTGCAATTCCCAGAGAAAGCGCCATAGCCCCTGCCAATTTGGAATGTAGTTTCATGAGTTCCAATCCTCCTGCTATCTATTTCTTAATCGTAATTTTTATCAACAGGTATTATTATAGAGTTATTACGTCCGGTTTGTCAACTGTGATTCATGCTTCTTCAAAAAAAACGGGAGCAGCTCCTGCAGAGCGCCTCCCGTCCCGTTCCATTCGAATTAGGAATCCTTTTCCTTCGACCAGGGTGTGTAGAGGGTCCGGGAGGTTCTCCGCAGTGTCCCCTTCACCTCGATATCCAGCTTGGCATTGGGCAGGATTTCGTCCTCCCAGCGGTCCTTCACCTGATTCCAAAGCTTGGGATTCCGGTCATTCAGCGCATTGCCGAAGGAAAAAATATCGCTGTGCATTTTCCGTGCAGCCTTGTCAAAGGCCTGCTCCACCTCCTCCTTGACCAGCGCATTAAAGCTTTCTTCCATCTCCTTCAGCACTTCCACATGGGTGACATTTTTGCCGCCGGTTCTGTCCCCAATATTCAGGTTGGCTGTGATCTTTAGTTTGATATGGGCCGTATCCCCCTCCATCTTCACCGCTACACTGTTTTTAACCCCGCCGATCAGCTCCAGAGAAGCTACGGCGCCCCCCTCCGTTTCTACCGGAATCAGTGTGCTTTTCATAAACTTTTTGGTCCACAGGAGTCCTCTGGATTCCTTTTCATTGAGAACGCCCTTAAGCCGGGTACCACGGAATACGCCGGTGCCTCCTGTATAGATGACAGGGGTTTGGCCGGGTCCCTTGGAGGACTGGGTATTCAATCCGGCGATCCTCCGGTCATAATCCGCTTGACTCATCAGCTCCATGATGGGCAGATAAGGCTGGCTGCCCTCTGGCTCCGTCAGCATCCGGTTAAAGTCCACAAGCTGCACCTTAGGCGATTTTCCGTTTACGGTGGCATTGGACAGCAGATTGGAGAGATAATCCGAGGGGATGGGTGTCAGGCTGACACGGGCCTCCATCACATCCTTGGCCTTACCCTTTACCAGGGCAATCTGGGACGTGCCGCGGAGCTCCGGATCGGAGCTGAAAAAATCAAGAAAATCCTCCACTCCGTCCCGTGCCGCTTTTTCTCCGATAACGCAAACCTGGATATGGCCCCAGAACAGCTTTTGCCCCCCGACATTGATATAATTGCGCAGCGCCTCGAAGGTGGTTTCCCCTTTGACACTGATGGATTTGTATTTCTCCTCGCTGCCGCTGTTCTCTGCTTTCAACGCCGACAGATCGGGGGTTTGGATGGTGAGAATGATCTCACCGTTATCCCCTCTGTCCACCCCTACCCCCATAACATAATCAATTTCATTGGCTTCCTTGGCGCTCCAGCAGCCGGAGAGCAGCAGCGACAGCACTAGCGGTAATCCTATCCGGCCGGCTTTCATGAGGCTGTCCCTCCTTTTTTGGCTTTCCACCATGCCAGGATTTCCGTCAGCAAGAGAAACAGCAGGCCGGCATACGGGTACATATGTCCCTTGAACTGGTCGATTCGGAAGACGGCCTGCACCAAATTCTGCGGAATCGATGCCAGGTAATAGATTATTACCGCAATAGGAAACATTAGTCGCCTGTAGCTGTTGAGACCGAACCAGCTTTGAAAGCCGGAGACACAGGCATAGAAGGTCAAGGCGCCCTTCACCATGTTCATCATGACCCACATGGCCAGGAAAATAATTTCCACATGCTCAAAAAAGTGAACGAAGCTGATATTCCGGACCATCTCGATGGTAGGAAATGCCAGACGCATTAAATAGGCTGAGCCGAAGGTGCCCAGACATAACCAATAGATCAACAGGATCAAAAATCCCACCGTAATGTTTACCTTGATAAGGGAGCCCAGGGTCTGCTCCCGCTTAATAATTCCCCGGGATGCGTACAGGACAATGCCGATTTCCATGAAAACAGCCAGCACCGACAAGGTACCCTTGTATAGCCCGGAAAAATCAGCATCAAACAGAGGCATCATCCGGCTCATCTCCACATGCCCGGCCGACAGGAGCAGCATGCTCACAAGGATCAGCAGGATCAGCGGAAACAGCACCTCCGCAAAAATGCCGATGGATCGCAAGCCCCCCCGCACATTCCAATAACGGAGAATCAGAAACATGACCAGCATGATGCCCAGCGGGGTCTCAGGAATAATCAATGTCTCAAAAAGCTCCCCCACAAGCCGCATGACATAAGAGGAATAAAAAAGAGTCGGCACAAGCAAAAAAAACAAGGCAAAAGGCATTCCTACCCAGCGCCCCATCAGGCTGATCACGTAGGTAATAAAGCCCTGATCGCCAATCCGCTTCAGCAAACGGGTCAGGAGCCACGCATAACCGACTGACAGGGCAGTCGCCAGGAGTATACAAAGCCAGCCCGTATGCAGCACCAGCACAGTCAGAGACCGGGGCAGAGTAATGAACATGGTTCCGAATATATAGAACCCGGAAACGAACATCAGCTGGTATTGGGTAATCCTGCTTTTTTCCATCTGCCCCTCTCTCCTTTCTCTTGCCGGTTATTCGCGCCGCTTCAACTGCTGCGGCTTCAAATAGCGCTGCCGCAGCCGCATCAGATAGGTGGGCTTGCGGATAATGATGGAATCATCCAGGTTG
>JAQSYT010000178.1 GCA_029256065.1 Paenibacillaceae bacterium | reverse complement strand
GCCTGTACCGGGGGGATATCCTGTTCCTGCGCTCCACCGTGATTCCCGAGTGGTTCGAGCCCGTAGAGCCGGAGACCTGGCTGCCGTTTGTTGAGGGGCTTATAGAAAAGCGCGATATCGCCTGCCGCCACAAGGACATGTGCCAGCCGGGACCGTTGAAGGAGATGGGCCCCTTCATTCAGGAGGCGCTCAGGAAATCAGAATATTCCAAGAGAGGAGACGGCATTCATGAATCCCTTTGAAAATAATGAAGGCCAGTTCACCGTGCTGATCAATGCGGAGGCCCAATATTCCATGTGGCCGCATTTCGCCGCTGTTCCCCGGGGCTGGGAGGCGGTTTACGGCCCGGCGGGGCGCGCCGACTGCCAGCGTTATGTGCAGGAGCATTGGACGGACATGAGGCCTGCGGGATTGCGGAGCCAGGCATGAGAGGGGGGCCCGGCAAACCCCTACTCACTCCCGGAAGAGCCGTCTGCCTGGTGTATGTGGCGGCCATGTTCATCTCCGCCATGGATATGACGGTAGTGAATGTGGCCATGCGGACCATCGGGGCGGAATTCGGGGCTCCCCTCTCCGCCACCGGGATGCTGAATTCGGGCTATCTGGTGAGCCTGGCCGTGGTTCTTCCGGCGGCTGGCTGGATCAGTGACCGGTGGGGGGGCAAGCCGGTGTTTTTGGGCGCCATCACCCTGTTTACGGCGGCCTCCGCTCTCTGCGGAATGGCCCAAAGCCTGAACCAGCTGATTGCGTTCCGCATTCTTCAGGGCATCGGGGCAGGACTGCTTACCCCGGTGGGGATGGCGCTGCTTTTCCGCACCTTCCCTCCCGAGAAGCGGGCCGGCATTACCCGCCAGCTGATTCTGCCCATTGCCCTGGCCCCGGCCCTGGGACCGATAATCGGGGGAGGCATCACGGAGTATTTATCCTGGCGGTGGATCTTCTGGTTCAATCTGCCGGTCGGAGTATTCGCCGTGCTAATCGGCGCCATCGGCTTGGAGCGGGGAACGAAGCAGGAGGCGGGACCCCTGGACAAATGGGGTTTCCTGCTCTCCACCACCGCCATGGGGCTGGTGGTTTATGCTTCGGGCCAGGGAGCCCGTTACGGCTGGGATACCTCCTCCGCCCAATGTGGAGGGCTCGCCGCCCTGGCCCTGCTGGCGCTTCTCGCTGCCGTAGAGCTGCGCGCGGACAAGCCCTTGCTGGATTTGCGGCTGGCGGCGGACCGCCTGTTCGGAAGCATGGGGCTGTTGTCCCTGTTCACAGCGGCGGCTATTCACGGCATCCTGTATGTGTTTCCCCTGATGTACCAGGAAGCGCTGGGGGTGTCGGCGCTGCAATCGGGCCTGACGACCTTTCCCGAGGCGCTGGGCCTGATGGCGGCTTCCCAGCTTGTCCCCTGGACGTACCGGCGGCTGAAGCCGAAGCGGCTCATGACAGTGACGCTTCTTTGCACGGCAGCCGTCTTCATCGGGCTCAGCTTCACCACCCGGCAGACCGATCCCTGGATCATCCGCGGGCTGATGTTCGGCATCGGCTTCTTTCTGGGCCAGACGGTGGGAGCCGTGCCCATTGCCGCCTTTGCCCATATCCCTCCGGAAGCCATGGGGCGGGCCACCACCTTGTTTACGGTGCAGAACCGGCTGGGCTCCGTGCTGGGGCTGACGGTTATGGCCACCCTGCTCACGGGGGCGGCTGCTGATGCCCCGGCAACTGCCGATGCCGCGGCGGAGCCTTACCGCTGGGCCATCCGGGCGGCTGTCCTGTTCCTGCTGGCGGGACTGGTCATCGCCCTGCGCTTCCGGGACAAGGATGTGGCGGCTACCTGGAGCGGCAGGAAGGCGTCCCGGAAGACCGGAGTGAAGCATACACAGCCTATTGCGGAAGCGGTCGGGGGAGCCCGCGAATGAACATTTATGCCATGCGCATGGAATGGGACGACCCCGGTGCATGCGCCTGTCTGGAACGGCTGCTTCCTTTTTTGTCCGCGGACGAGCAGGGCCGGATTGCCCGCTTCCGCAGACGGGAGGACCGGCTGCGCGCCATTGCCGGGCGGGCCTGTGTCCGATGGCTGCTGTGCACCCGGTTTTCCCTGGACAACAGCAGTCTCCGGTTTGGCGCCGGTCCCTACGGGAAGCCGTTTTTGGAGGAGCCGCGGTTGGGGGTGCATTATAATATCAGCCATTCGGGGGATTGGGTGGCGGTGGTCCTGGCAGCCGCAGAGACGGGCATTGATGTCCAAAGCCAGGAGCAGGGTGGACCGGAGCCGTTCTGGGGTTACCTTTCCAGGGAGGAGGAGGAGGTGCTGGCGCAATTGGAGGGGAAGGAGCGGCTGGACTGCTTCTACGGGCTGTGGACCTTGAAGGAAAGCTACGTGAAGGCGCTGGGCAAAGGCATGCAGGTGGACTTCCGCAGCTTTTCTATTCTCCGTACCGGCAGCGGATGGGCCGTTTTTCCCCAGCAGCCTTATGTCTTCCGGCAATATCCCTTAGCGGAGGGACACGCCTTGTCAGTGTGCGCCGCAGAAGGAAGCAGCTTTCCGGAAGCCATCCAATTGATCCGTCCGGAGGAAATGGCTCTTTATCAAACATGATTCCTTAATCCGGCCGCCAGGGTGTCCATATTCCCTGGCGGTTTTATTGTTTAATACCCACTTAGGGAGCAGTCATTTACAGACCGAGGCGGCCATGCTACTATGTAACAAAATATCCCGCAGCGTAAAAGGAGTGCAGCATATGCAAAGAAGACCTGGTCTGAAGGATTATCCCGATCATATTGTCCATTATCTCAAGCAGACGCCTGAAGGGGACTTGCTCCAAATAATGAAGAAGCAGACGGAAGAGGTGCTGGCCCTGCTTGCCCCGCTCAGCGAGGAAGAGAGTCTGTACCGCTACGCACCGGGCAAGTGGAGCATCAGGCAGCTTGTGGGGCATATTACCGATACCGAGCAGGTTTTTGCATACAGGCTCTTGCGGGCGGCACGTAATGACCGTACGCCGCTTCAGGGGTTTGACGAAAATGATTTTGTGAATTTTGCTTTTTTTGATGAGCAGCCGCTGTCTGTCCTTCTGCCCAGATTCGAGGTCACGCGCCGCAGCGCAATTCTTCTCATGGAAAGTCTGAAGGATGAGGAATGGGACCGCAAAGGAATTGTCAACGGTTATGAAGGGACTGCCCTGTCCTGGGGCTGTGTGCTGGCCGGTCATGCCGTCCATCATCTGCGGGTGCTGAAGGAGCGTTATTTCGGGGAAAAAGGATTGCCTTTTCAGAAGCTTTAATTCCCAGCCTGCATCCAAAAAAACCGCCAAGCAATCAGCGCTTGGCGGTTTTCGTTTTATTATTGTTTTCCCAGCTCTCCGACCTCGTTCCAAAAGCGGCACAATGTGGAGGTGCCTTTGCTGAAATTCTCCAGCTGGAAATATTCATTAGGGGCATGCATGCCTTCCTCGGGCAATCCGAAATCCAGCATCACCACCGGCGCGCCCAGCACCTTGGAGAACACTTCGATAATGGGAATGGAGCCGCCGCTGCGGATATAAACCGGTTTTTTCCCGAAGCCATCCTCATACGATACGGAGGCAGCCTGTATATACGGATGGTTAACCGGAATGTAGAAGGGCTTGCCCCGGTGGGTCTGCTTCATCGTTACGGTCACACCCGCAGGTGTATGGGCCTTCACATGCTGTTCGAGCTTCCTGTAGATATCGTCCGGGTCCTGGTTGTCCACCAGACGGCAGGAAATTTTGGCTCCTGCTCCAGAAGGCACAATCGGCTTCAGACCCTCGCCTTGGTAACCGCCGTAAAGCCCGTTAATTTCCAGAGTGGGGCGGGCGCTGGTCCGTTCCAGGAAGGAATATCCAGTTTCTCCGGCCAGCTCCTTCACGTTTAACTCGATCCGGGTCTTCTCTTCATCAAAAGGAATATCACGGAATGCCTGATGGGCCGCTTCATCCATGGGGATTACTCCGTCGTAGAAGCCTTCAATAAGAATCCGGTCCTCTTCATCCTTCATGGAAGCGAGGAGCTTAATTAATGCTGTAGCGGGGTTAGCGACTCCACCACCGAAGAGTCCGGAGTGAAGGTCGGACTTAGGTCCTTGAATCTCCAGCTCAAGGCCGCAGATCCCCCGCAGGCCGTAGCAGATGGAGGGTGTTTCCGCACTGATCATAGGGCCGTCGGAGATGGCGATCAGATCAGCCTGGAGCAGCTCTGCATGGGTTTCCAGGAAAGGAGCCAAATGCGGGCTGGCAATTTCCTCTTCGCCTTCAATGCAGAATTTCACATTCACCGGCAGGCTGCCGCGGGTTTTCAGAAATGCCTCTACGGTCTTGACCTGCGTATAGAGCTGCGCCTTATCGTCAGTAGCGCCTCTGCCGTATAACCGTCCGTCCTTCTCAACCGGCTCGAAGGGGTCTGTCTCCCACTGGTCCACCGGGTCGGCAGGCTGCACGTCATAGTGCCCGTAAACCAGAGCCGTAGGTTGCCCCGGGCTGTGGAGCCAGTCGCCGTAAACCACCGGATGGCCCTCTGTTTCCAGGACCTGCACATGCTCCAGCCCCGCCTCCGTCAGCCGGTCTGCCAGCCAGCCCGCTGCCTTCCGCATGTCTTCTTTATGCGCAGAACTGGCGCTTACGCTGGGAATCCGGATAAAATCCTTCAATTCCTCCACATGCCGTTCGTGATGCTCTTCCAAATAACGGGTGACATCCTGTGTCATCGGATCTATTCTCCTTTTTACAAAAGTCTCGCTGGTAATTGTACCATATTTTTTGGGCTTTTTCTTCAGGCGGAGTTTTGTTGCTGCCATAGCATGTCAGATCTTAAGCATTTCTTAATTTTTCCAAAATCCATTATTTTGGCCGTAGAAAAAGGCGTATAGTTCTGTTATAGTGTGATGAGTCAGTTTGAAGAGAAGGAGAAATGCGGCGTGAAACAGAAAATCATGTCCATAGTAAAGCAGCTTTTGCCCCTTGGCTGGCTTTTGACTGTTATGGCATGCAGCTACGTCTACGGGTTGACTAACGGAATTGCACGGCCACTGCATACGATGGAAATCTGGCTGGACCGGATCATTCCCTTTAACGAATACTTTATTATTCCCTACATTATCTGGGGACCTTGTATCTTTTTATCCTTCGCATTCTTCTTCTTTAAGAATAGAGATGCTTATTACCGGATGATCATCTGCTCCGTCATTGGACATATCGTGTGCTACGTATTCTACATGACGTATCAGACCTATGTGCCGCGGCCATTTATTACAGATGACACCATCTTCTTAAAGCTTGTGCAATATATATATTCTAACGACCAGCCGGTGAACTGTTTCCCGAGCATTCATGTATTGACTACGTATATGATGATGCGGGCCTTCCATTGGGAGAAGCTATCCAAATGGGTTGCCTGGATTCCGCAGTTTATCGGGCTTTCCATCATTCTCTCCACCGTATTTGTGAAGCAGCATGTAGTGATTGACGTGGCTGGCGGGATTGTGCTGGGGGAAGCGATGATTTTGCTGGTTTACCACCCGGCGTTTGGCAAGCAGCTATTTTCGCTCCGCAACCGCAAGGTTTCCAATAAGCGCCAGCTGCAGGCTTAACATTTGCAGGAAAAGCAGGCTCTCCGCCTTTGTGCGGAGGGCTTTTTTTGTTCTTGCGAACAAGCCCCGACTTTTTCTAGGGATAGAGGGGGAGTGATCAAGGAAAAACAAAAGAGGGGCAGGATGAAGCAGGCTTGAAGAAACCAAACTTGCTTTATCTCCTACATCGATGTAAAGACAGAAGGGAGCAACAACATGAAAAAAGCAGCAGCTTTTGCAGCAGCGTTGACGCTGTCCGCCGTGATCGCGGCACCGGTATTTGCCGAGGACAGCAGCATGTATGGAACGGGGAATTATTCCCCGACGCCAACCACTACGCCGGGAACCGGAATGCTGAATTTAGGTGCAACCGAAACCCCGCATTCCAGCCCATTCCACACCTATTCCGGAACCACTGGGGTCAACAACTACGGTACCAATGGCACCAATGACATGACCCGGTCAAGCGGCACCGGAGGCATCTACGGCTCTGCCACGGACGGCACTTACACCGGAAACGAAACCGGCATTGACGGAAAACACCACGGCTATAACGCGGGTACAGGCACCTATCATTCTAAAACCTACAATGCCTTGGCTGATACAACAAAAAACACGAACTGGGGCTGGTTGGGCTTGGTAGGTCTGCTGGGGCTGGCAGGCTTGAGGGGAAGAAGCCGGGATGATGATCGAGGCTCCTACTCGAAATAGCTTCGACGACTAACCTTGGTCCAAGCCGAAGGCCGGATAAGGTACGGAGTGCCTCGAAATTGAGGTAATAGCAACATGGTAACAGATGCCCACCGGCAAGCTTCTCCACTGCAATCCGCAGGAGGGAGGCTATCCGGGGGCATTTGTTGTGTTTAGAGATTGTTTGTCGAATCCCGAACATTATTAAGGATAAGTAAGGAAATATGCAGATTGATACATAAAAACACGAACGTTTCCATTGACATATCCCGTTAACATTGTGTAATATCAATAAGGATGTTCGTATAACCCCTAAATATGGTCGGGGGTCTCTACCGGAAACCGTAAATTTCCGTCTACGAATGAGACTTTAACGAACCAGGGAGGACTGCATCATGGCTCAATACGATTTGATTGTCGTCGGCGCAGGGCCGGCGGGTATTTTTGCATGTTACGAAATGATTCTCAAAAAACCGGAAGCCAAGGTGCTTCTCATTGATAAGGGACATGATATTTACAAACGCACTTGCCCGATTCTTGAAGAAAAGATCAAGCTCTGCCCGCCTGCCGCCGGCAAAAAGGAATTTGCCGGTTGTTTGCCTGCCTGTTCCATTACGAGTGGGTTCGGAGGCGCGGGAGCGTACAGCGACGGCAAGTTTAATATTACAACGGAGTTTGGCGGCTGGCTGACGGATTACCTGACTCCCACAAGAGTGCTTGAATTGATCCGTTATGTGGATGAGATCAACCTGAAGCATGGGGCGACAGACCATATTACCGATCCTACAACAGATGCCATCCGCAAAATCGAACAGCGCGGGTATGCGGCAGGGTTGAAGCTGCTCCGCGCCCAGGTGCGTCATTTGGGCACCGAGCAGAATCTGAAAATTCTGGCCTCCATCTTTGAATTTCTCCGCACCCGTGTGGACATGCTGTTTAAGACGGAAGTGCTGGACATCATCACCGAAAAGACCTCAGCCGGCTACGTGGTTAAAGGTGTTGATCTGAAGGACGGGACAGCACATCATGCGGATTATGTTATGATCGCTCCCGGCCGCGACGGCTCGGCATGGCTGACTACGCTGCTTAAAAGCCGCCGTCTGAAAATGTACAACAATCAGGTGGATGTAGGCGTCCGTGTGGAAACCTCCGATGTGGTGATGGCTGAGATTAACGAGCATCTCTACGAAGGCAAATTTATTTTTAACACCTCTGTGGGCACACAGGTCCGCACCTTTTGCAGCAATCCCAGCGGCCACGTAGTCGTGGAAAACCACAGCGGAATTATGGCAGCTAACGGGCACTCCTACCAGGATCCTGCGCTGGGTTCGTCCAATACCAACTTTGCACTTCTGGTCTCCCATAAGTTTACGGAGCCCTTCGATAAGCCCAACGAATATGCCAGAGAAATCTGCAAGCGGGCCAATGATTTGTCCAGCGGCGGTGTCATTGTCCAGAAGTATGGCGACATCAAGCGGGGCAGACGCTCTACCGTTGAGCGGATCAAGGAAGGCTTCCTGGAGCCTACACTGAAAGAAGCGGTCCCCGGCGATCTTGGGCTGGTACTGCCCTACAACACCATGAAGAGCCTGATTGAAATGGTGGAAGCCTTGGAAAAGGTGACTCCCGGCATAGCCTCTGAGCACACATTATTTTACGGTGTGGAGGCCAAGTTCTACTCCGCACGGCCCAAGCTGTCGGAGGAGCTGGAAACGGAGATTGCCGGCCTTTATTGCGGCGGCGACGGTGCAGGCATTACCCGCGGCCTGGCTCAAGCCGGAGCGGCAGGGGTTTGGATCGCACGCAGTGTAGTTAATAAGCTGGCCTAGAGGGTTATTAATAGATTGCGTCTCCGGCAGAAGCCCGGAGGCGTTTTTCATTGCAGATTATTTTCCGGTAATTCCTCCTGCAACAATTTGGAACCGGCCCGCGTCTATGGGGAAGCGGCAAACATTTTCCTAATAGGAGGCAAACATAATGAAAAAAAGCTTAAAAACCATGACTGTCGCCTTAACGGTGCTCCTAACAGGTTCATTGGCCGGTCAGGCCTTCGCCCAGTCCGAATTTACTGACCTTGCGGGAGTGAAGGAGAAGGAGCAGATTCTGGTGCTCCAGCAGCGGGGTATCGTGGATGGAGTCAATGAGGGCATATTCGCCCCCCAATCCCAGCTGACCACCGCTGAGGGAATTGCGTTAATCGTAAATGCGCTGAGGGATAAATTCGGGTTGGAAACAGTCAAGCTGGCAGGACCTCATTCTTACTTCCCCAATGTTGCCGACGGGGAGTGGTATTCCTATGCGTTTTCTGTGGCGCGCTATAAGGAGCTGGGCCTTCCCCAGGATATTGATCCGCGGCAGCCGCTGAACAAGGAGCAGTTTATCTATTATCTGCAGCAGGGTATTGAAGCGACAGGAGACTACCCGATGATTAAAATTTTTATCAATGTGGCTGATGAAGCATCACTTACAACAGCTTATCAGGGCGCCATCCAACGTTCCTTGATCACTAAGATCAGCGCCCTGGATGCGGATGGCCTGTTCCATCCTCAAGCCCCGGTAACACGGGCGGAAGCGGCCGGTTACATATTTAACGCCGTCCGTTATGTGGAATCTGTGAATCCCATAAAACCCCAGCCGGATCAAGGCCAGGATGTGTATGTGGCCGATCAGGAGCTGACAGCGGCGGAAGCTGTGTCGCGGATTGCCGCAGGTTTGCAGCTGAAGGCGGATGATGCCTCAGCCAAGGCCAGCAGTCTTTTCGAAAAGGTGAAGGATGATGCATGGTATGCTTCCGCATTTGTTGCCGCCCATGAAACAGGCGTTGACCTCCCAGGTGATATCGATCCGTCCCAAACCCTGACCAAGGAGGAGTATACCATTTACCTGCAGCAGGCCTTGGAGAAATCCATCCAATATCCGCTGATCAATATTGTGCCAACCGCCATTAGCGATGAGGCTGAGCTGACTCCGGGATACCAGGGAGCTGTGCAGCGTTCCCTGAAGTTCGGTATTACCAAATTGGATGCCGACGGCAAATTCCACCCGCATAAGAAGATTACTCAAGAAGAGGCGGCAGCCATGCTGGATAAGGCCGTTGCTTTTGCGGCAGAGCACCCGGGGCCGGCAGAAGTGAAGTAAGCCTGTGTAACCCGTACCATAGAATGAAAAAGCCGTTTGCCCTGCGTCATGCACAGGCAAGCGGCTTTTTTGCATACCAGGATCACTCAGCCCAGGCTGCCTACAATTGCGCCATGGCCTTGGAAGGGGTAGTCGATGACAATGCGGCCCACCTCGGTGTCACCGATGCCGCTGTAGAGATCTGCCCGCCCGTCCGGACGCATCACGATACCGGCAGTAAACGCACAATCCTTCAAATTTTCCTTCTTGGAGGGACCTGCCGGATAGCAGGGGCGGGTGCCGATGATATTCAGATCAAGGGCTTGCAGGCTGGCCGGGTCAAGCACGAAGGACATGTTCATGTACGTTAAGGTATTTTGCTTCTGTTCATCGGGGGCTTTGTAGCATATATGTCCGATAACCCCGATTTTGCCGCTGTCCAGGAGATACGCCTGGTTGCAGCCGCCCCATTCGTCCTTGGAAAAGAGATCTGGGATATATGGAGCATTGGCGATAACCTCTGCGTTCAGCTCCTCCAGACTGTTGACTGTGGTGAAGCCGATCAGGGATTCGCAGCCGAACCTGCGGCGGATTTCCTCATTGCGCGGCATGGAGAATACTCCGATGCGCCCGTCCGCCAGCTCCACCAGGCGAATATCCTTCATGTAGTCAGGCCCGGTGGTGAAATAGTACAGGTAAGGGGCAGCCTTGCAGCCGATGAGGCTGGAGAGGTTTACGTTTATAACCGGAGCCGGATTACCAGACTGAGTGACGGGAAAAGCATCGAACTGAACGACATCATGATGCATCAGGCTGCCAAAGGGTCACAATAAGATTTGCTTGAAAAAATAAGCCCGGCTATTCAGGTGATGCACACCGGAGCAGCCGGGCTTTTTTGTTATTTTCCCGCAGGACTCTTCCAGCTGTCCTTTAAGGGAACAATCCGGTTGAATACAGGGCGGGCTTGGGAATGAAGCTCCTTGTCCGCACAGAAATAGCCTTGGCGGATAAATTGGAAGTGCTCT
>JAQSYT010000177.1 GCA_029256065.1 Paenibacillaceae bacterium | reverse complement strand
GCCTTCGGCATTCTGCGCGGCTATTACCTGGGAAATGACGGCAAGATCAAGTACGGTCCGGCGGAGTCCGGCTACAAGGATTACCTGGCTCTGATGCGCCAGTGGTATAAGGATGGATTGATTGACAAAAACGCCGCCACCTCCGATTCCAAGGCGCTGGACAGCAACATGGCATCCGGGGCGGCAGGAGCCACCGTCGGCAACGCTGGAGGCGGCATCGGCAAATGGCAGCCTTTGATCCAGGCCAAGGATCCCAAGGCCGTACTGGTGGCTGCGCCTTATCCGGTTCTGAAGAAGGGGGATTATCCCGAATTCGGCCAGAAGCAAAAGGCCTTTTCCTCTGAGGGCACCGTGGCCATCACCACAGGCGCCAAGGATCCTGTTTTGGCCACCAAGCTTCTGGATTACGGCTACAGCGAAGCAGGCAGGCTATTCTTTAATTTCGGCACAGAGGGCGTCAGCTACAATATGGAAAACGGCTATCCCAAATACACCGACCTCCTAATGAAGAATCCCGACAAGCTGGCTCCCGCCCAGGCCATCTCCCTGTATGCCAGGGGCAGCTACAACGGTCCTTTTATCCAGGACAAACGGTATGTGGAGCAGTTCTTCGCCCTGCAAACCCAGCGGGATGCGGTGGAGGTCTGGAAAAAGACCAACGGCGACAAGCATAACCTGCCCTCGCTGACCCCCACTCCGGAGGAAAGCACCGAATACGCTACCATCATGAATGACATCGATACCCTGGTGGACGAAATGACCCTGAAGATCGTGCTGGGCTCTGCGCCGCTGGAGGAGTTCACCAAGTATCTGGACAAAATGAAGTCCCTGAAGCTGGACCGCGCCATCGCCATCCAGCAGGCCGCTTACGACCGCTACAACAAACGGTAGGAGCCTGTCTGATGAAGCAAACTAGAACAAATTTTCATAAGGAATGACTGGAGGGAAAGGAGTGACTTGAGGGCGAGTTTTTTTGGCGGCTTTGAACCCTAACAAAATCCAATATAATCAAGGCCGACAAAATCTGTTTGAGCATCCAAGTCACCCTTTCCCGGTAAGTCATGGATTCATATGAAAATTTGTTCACCCCGGAAAAGAAGGAGTGAAGAGAGTATGGCCCATACTGCGGAGCTGGAAGCGGCTAAGCCGGCAGCGCGTTCCCCGAAAAGAGCAGCCAGGCTGGCCCGCGATTTTGCCCTGAACAAATATCTCTATATCATGATGATCCCGGTGGTGGCCTATTACCTGGTGTTCCACTATGCTCCCATGTACGGGGCGCTCATCGCCTTCAAGGACTATTCCCCCATGAAGGGGATTGTAGGCAGCGACTGGGTGGGCTTCCGGCATTTCGCCGATTTTTTCAACAGCTATTACTTTTGGCGGATTCTCACCAACACCATCACCATCAGCCAGTATTCGCTGATTTTTGAATTTCCCACCCCGATTATTCTGGCCCTGCTGATTAATGAGGTCCGCCATAAAACCTTCAAGCGGGTGGCCCAGACCATCACCTACATGCCGTACTTCATCTCGCTGGTGGTCATCTGCGGCATTATTACCGACTTCACTAATGCAGACGGTGTCATCAACCGGATCTTCGTCTGGATGGGCTATGACGGGCAGGCGATGCTCCAACGGCCGGAGCTGTTCCGCTCCATCTACATCCTCTCCGAAATCTGGCAGCGGATCGGGTGGGAGTCCATTATTTACATCGCCGCCCTGATGAGCATTGACCAGGAGCAGTACGAGGCGGCCCGTATGGACGGAGCTAGCCGCGTCAAGCAGATCGTTCACATTACCCTGCCCGGGATTATGCCAACCATTGCCATCATGATGATCCTGCGGATGGGCAATCTGCTGAATGTGGGCTTTGAGAAGATCATTCTGCTGTACAACCCCATCACTTACGATACGGCGGATGTGATTTCTTCCTTCGTGTACCGCAAGGGGCTTCTGGAATTCGGCTGGAGCTACAGCTCGGCGGTGGGCCTGTTCAATTCGGTGATCAACCTGATTCTGCTGGTGACCGCCAATTATGTCAGCCGGAGATTAAACAACAGCAGCTTATGGTGAGGAGGATGGAGCGATGAAACAGGAATCCGGTTTGTTGGACAAATTGTTTGATGTAGTGATTTACGGTATCTTGATTGGCCTGGTGATTGTCACCCTGTATCCTCTCTTGTACGTCATATTCGCCTCCGTCAGTGAGGCTGGAGCATTGATTGCCTTCAAGGGCATTCTTTGGAAGCCCCTGGGCTTTAGTCTGGAGGCGTACCGCAGTGTCATGAACAATCCCGGCATTCTGGCGGGCTACCGGAACACGCTGTTTATTGTATTGGCAGGGGTAACCCTCAATCTGTTTATGACCTCACTGGGGGCGTACGTGCTCTCCCGCAAAAATGTCATGTGGAATAAGGTCTTTATGTTTATGATCGTATTCACCATGTTCTTCCATGGCGGCCTTGTCCCCCTGTATCTGATCGTCAAGAATGTAGGGCTGCTGGATTCCCTCTGGTCCACCATTATTCCGTTCTCCATGAGCACCTTCAACCTGATTATTATGCGGACGGCCTTTTTGGGGATTCCCGACGGCTTGGAGGAGTCGGCCAAGATTGACGGGGCCAATCACTTTACCATCTTGTTCCGGATCATTCTGCCTCTGTCCATGCCTGTCATTGCGGTGATGATTCTGTATTATGCCGTAGACAAGTGGAACGGCTGGTTCTATGCCTCCGTCTTCATCAAAAGCCGGGAGCTGTTCCCCCTCCAGCTGGTGCTCCGGGAAATCCTCATTTCCAACTCGACGGACAGCATGTCCACAGGAGCCAGCGCCGCCGACCGGCATCAGATCGGGGAAACCATCAAATACGCGACGATTGTGGTAGCGACGCTGCCTGTCCTGTGCATTTATCCCTTCGTCCAACGGTATTTCGTCAAGGGTGTAATGGTCGGCTCCTTAAAATAATGGAGTGTGTGAAGCGGGTGCAAGAGTCTGAATGGCATGCCATTCAGGCTTTTTGTGCTGCTACCCTGAAATAACACCGGTCCATGCCGCAGGCGGATGGTGGTATGGAAGCCTCGAAATCGGCAAAGCCGATTTGAGGGTCACCTTCGACATTTCATCGCTCTCCGGTGCGGCGGGAACCGCAGCATGAGTGGCTATTCCGCCGGTTTGGAGCAATTGCCAACCGGTTTTGCCATTTTCAACATCACATTGCCGGGTAGGGGAAGTATAATGGAACCAGTCCTCCGGTTTTTCTTTAACTCTGGCATGTGGAGAGAATGCAATGAACATCCGGCATCTATGGCAAAAACGGAAAAGCATCATCGTTACCTGGCTGGTCTCCTACAGTACTGTACTGTTCATTCCCATTATTGTAAGCCTTATCATTTACCGGCAATCCGGGGACACCCTCACCAGTGAAATCCACCGGGCCAATGATTATCTGCTGAAGCAGGTCCGGTATACAGTGGACAACCAGATCGATTTAATGAAACGGCTGAATATGGAAATCACCTGGAACTCCAAGCTGCAGACACTGATGTATTCCAGCAGCTATTCCAATGACGCCCAGTATACTGCCTACCAATTGGCTAAGGAAATGCAGCTGTACCAAACCTCTTATGCATCGGTGGACGAATTTTATGTCACCTGGTCCAAGGAGGAGGCCGTAGTCCGTCCCGGCAATATACGGGATATGAAAACCGCTTTTCAAACCATCCACGAGGGTGGTGCATTGAGCTATGAGGGGTGGAAGGAGCTGCTGAGATATACCCCCGGCAACCGCTTTTTTCTGCTGCCCCGGACGGATTCCTCCAGCACCCGCAATTCGGTAGCCTACTTGACCCATCTGGCCAAGGATTTGAGCGGCCGGGAGGCGGGCACAGTGGTGGTCATGGCCGATGCCGGCCGTTTCCAGCAGGCCATTGAAGGTATATCCGGCTTCAGCGGCGGTCAGGTACTGGTGCTGGACCAAGATAACAGGGTGCTTCTGTCCAATGTGCCCTTATCCGCAGGCGAGGATGAAATATTGAAGCTGCTGAAGGACAAGGAAGAGCCGGCTGAGCCTACCCGTCATGGGGATCTGGAGCTGATGTTTATCAAGTCGGCTGTTTCCGATCTGAAGTATGCCCTGATCATTCCAAGCAATCTGTATTGGAAAAAAGCGGAGTATGTCCGCCGCTTCACCTACATCAGCATTAGCATCAGCGCCATCGGTGGTGTGCTGCTTACCTGGTTTTTTATGAGACGGAATTATTCACCCATCCAAGCCATGGTCCGGTCTCTGACAGAGAAGGGGACGGCTGGAGGAGAGCGGGAGGGCAATGAGCTCCACTTCATCCAGCAGGCTATCTGGAGAACACGCAATGAAAAGGAGCGGCTGACGGTGGAGATGCAGGCCCACCACCATATCCTGCGCTCCAATATGCTAACCCGGCTCCTGAAGGGCAGGCCGGATCTTCTGGTGCCTTATGAGGAGGCCTTCAAAACCTTCCAGATCAGGCTCATCTCCGACGAATTTGCTGTGATGCTGTTTGTGGTGGAAAACAGCGAAAGCCTCTCCGCCAAGCTGCCCGGTGTCAATGAAATGGAACGGCGGCGCCTGATCCAGTTTATTATCACCAACGTGGTGGAGGAGCTGGTGGGGCAGCATGGCCATGCCGGCTATATGTCCGAGGTGGACGATATGATGGTTTGTCTGGTCAGTCTGGACAATCAAAGCAGCGCCGACTGGAAGGTGGGACTGCGGCAGATTGCCGTGGAGGCCCAGCAGTTCCTGCTGCGCTTCCAGATGGACCTGACGGTATCCATCGGCGGGGCCCATGCCTCCTTAAGCGGCATCGCCGAGGCTTACCAGGAGGCGTTGGATGCCATGGAATACAGGATGGTGCTGGGCAAGCAGGAGATTATTATGTACGGCGATATCAGGCGGGAGCCCGGCAGTCCTCCGGAAAGCGGTTATTCCTATCCGCTTGCCGCGGAGCAGCAGCTGATTCATACCATTAAGCTGGGGCAAGCACAGCAGGCGGCTGCCCTTATGAACGAAACCCTGGACCTGAATCTGCACCGCCCGCATGTGTCGGTTACCCTGGCCCGCTGCCTGATATTCGATCTGGCGGGGACTATGGTAAAGGCGATTCATGAGATCGGAGATAAGGATGGGGGAATGCTGGCGGATAATCCCCAATGGATGGAGACGCTTATGGCCTGCGATACCATCACGGAGATGCGCCGGGAGCTTCTGGCCCTGCTGGAGGAGGTCTGCCGGTACGCCGCGGCGAAGAAGGAGGCCCACCAGACGAGAGAGCGCCAGGAAATGCTGCGGGTGCTGGTGGATAATGTATCTGCGCATATCCGAAGCTGCTATGCCGACCCCAATCTGAATGTGAACGCCATCGGCGAAAGCTTCGGGTTGAAGGGAAGCTATTTGTCCAAGCTGTTTAAGGAACAGACAGGGGAAGGCCTGCTGGACTTCATCCATAGTGTGCGTACCTCCACTGCCAAGGCCATCATTGCCGGGGGGCAGGATGCGGTGGCGGATATTGCCCGGCAGGTGGGGTACCTGGATGCGGCATCGTTTATCCGCGTGTTCAAGAAGTATGAAGGGATCACACCGGGCAAATATAGAGAGCTGAACGGAAGAGGTTTGGTATAGGCACTAACCAGAATGCAGACAACAAGGGAGGACTGCCGCATGCAGCATCAGGCGAGGATCCGCGTTCGTATTCTCCTTCCAGTTTTTGTTTTGCTGGCTCTGGGCGGCTGTTCAGTGGGGGAAAAGGCCCGGGAGCAGCAGACCCTTCCGGTTGAGGATAAGCAGGGGACTGAGGCAGCATACCCGCTGCAGCCGGAGCGGGCTTTGACCTATTGGGCGGAGCTGAACGGCAATGCGGGCAGTGTCAGGCCCACGTTTATGGAGGTGCCGTTTTTTCAGGAGTGGCAGAAGCGGACTGGAGTCAGTCTGAAGTTTATCCAGCCGCCGGCCAACCGCGCCAAGGAAGCGCTGAATGTGCTCCTGGCCTCCGGCGAGGTGCCGGATCTGATTGAATATGAGTGGGAGCGGTTTCCCGGCGGCCCGCAGAAGGCCGTTAACGATGGATACATCCGCAAGCTGAACGATGTTATCGACCGGTATGCCCCTAATCTCAAGCGTTATCTGCAGGAGCATCCGGAGGTGGACAAACAGGTCAAAACAGCGGAGGGCAGCTATTATGCGTTTCCGTTTATCCGGGACAGCGACAAGCTCCGGACCTTTCAGGGGCCGATTATCCGCAAGGACTGGCTGGATGATCTGGGGCTTGCCATGCCCACTACCATGGACGAATGGTATACGGTGCTGAAGGCCTTTAAGGAGAAAAAGGGAGCCGGCGCCCCCTTAAGCTTCCTGGGGGTGCCCAATGCCCTGCAGGCCATGGAAAACGGCGCTTTTTCGGGAGCCTATGGTGTAGTCAAGGGCTTCTATATCCTGGACGGCCAGGTGAAGTACGGGCCGTTGGAGCCGGGGTACAAGGCATTCCTGGCTACCTTCCGGCAGTGGTACAAGGAGGGGCTGATCGACCGGAATATCGCCGCGGTGGATACCCGCTCCCTGGATGCCAGTATTCTGTCGGGGCGCAGCGGCGCCACCATCTGGAATGCCGGAGCGGGCATCGGCACCTGGCAGCCCCTGCTGGCTGGTTCTGATCCCGGAGCCAGGCTGACGGGTGCGCCCTATCCGGTGCTGAGGAAGGGGGAGCGTCCCTTTTACGGCCAGCGGAGCCACTATGTCAGCTCGGGAGGGGTGGCCATCTCCGCCAAAAGCGACCAGGTGGTGAAGGCAGTCCGGATGCTGGATTACGGCTACAGCCCTGAAGGACATATGTTCTTTAACTTTGGCATGGAGGGCGCCAGCTACACGATGAAGGGGGATTATCCCCAGTACACGGATTTGATTCTGAGGAACCCGGATAAGCTGGCACCTTCACAGGCCTTGGCCATGTATACCCGGGCCAGCTATTTTGGGCCTTTTGTGCAGGATGAGCGCTATGCGGAGCAATATTACAGCCTGCCTCAGCAGCGGGAGGCGGCGCAGATCTGGTCGGATACGGAGGCGGATGCCCATTTGCTGCCCCCTACCCCAAAAACCGAGCGGGAAAATGCGGAGCTGTCTGTCATCATGCAGGATGTGGGGCCGCTGGTGGATGAAATGTCCCTGAAGATGATTCTGGGCATTGAATCGATGGAGACATATGAAGGCTATCTGGACAAAATCCGCTCCCTGCGGATTGAAAGGGCGCTGGAAATCCAGCAGATTGCGCTGGAGCGCTACAATAGTCCGTAGGAGCAGGAGCGTCAGCCGGGTAATCTTCATTTTCACCCGTTTTTACGGCTGCCCTGCTTATTTTCCCAAGAGACCCGGCCCATCCGGGTTTTTTTCATGAAAACGATAACCCGCCTTTTAGGGCGTGTCTGAAAACCCGCTTGAGGGCATCTTTCACTTACCTTTAGCCCCTGACTTCGTCACTTCCGCTTGACGTACCCCCGGTGAACTCACACGAAAGTTCCTTGCCATGAACGAAAATTCTGTAAAATCTGCTCCCCTCAGAGTTATCAGACACACCCTACAAAAAGGCTTTGTTCACAAAATTTTTATAGTTATTTGCACATCTCACTAGAAAAAAGGGTTTTTGAATACATCCGAATTTTTTTGTTCACACCTTAAGATAATTCCATAACAAAATCAAATAAAAGTCTAGACATTGGCGGAGGGACAAGCTAATAATAGAGGTAACTGGTTTTTTCCTTGTTCGGAGGATCTGATTTTCTTCCGCATGCCTATTTAAGGAATGCGGATTGGGATCGGAGACAACGATATAAGGTGAGCATTAGACAAGCTTAAACATTTACAATGACACAAGGAGATGGATGACATGCGCAAGTTTGAATGTGATGAAGCGGAAGTAAGGGAGCTTATTGACCGCGTTGTCCGCAGAACAATGAATATTGACTTTACCTGGAACTGGTCCTGCGGCGTTGCCTTCTACGGCATCTCTAAGGCTTGGGAAGTAACCGGCAACCAGGAATATATTGATTTTCTGGTCAAATGGGTGGATGAATATCTGGAGCTGGGCATCCCGACGTTAATGGTAAACTCCTGCGCCATGGGACATACAATGATTACCCTGTACGAAGCAACAGGCGACAAGAAGTATCTGGACCTGGCCTTGATGAAGGCTGAGTACCTGCGCAAGGAAGCTATCCGCTTCGGTGAAGGCGTATTCCAGCATACGGTCTCCTCCAGCAACGATTTCCCCGAGCAGGCATGGGCCGACACCTTGTTTATGGCCGCCTACTTCCTGCTGCGTCTGGGCTTCAAGCTGGACAAGAAGGAATATATTGACGATGCCCTCAACCAATTCTATTGGCATGAGGAATATCTTCAAAACCCCAAGACCAACCTGTTCTATCACGCATGGGATAATGTAAGAGGAGACCATCTGTCCGGCATCTACTGGGGACGGGCTAATGCATGGGCTGCCTACACCATGGCCCAGGCTTACAAAATGCTGAATCCGTTTATGCCCATGTGGATGCAAATCGGCGGCGCCTTGGGCGATCAGCTGAGTGCTCTGGTACGTTTGCAAACCAAGGACGGTCTGTGGCGCACGGTGCTCAACGACGAGACCTCCTATGAGGAAACCTCTGCTTCCGCCGGTATCGCCGCGGCGCTGGTGAGCTATGCCCACCCGCTGCACCAAAACTATATTGCCAGCGCCTACAAGGGCATTCTGGCCAACATCGACGAAGAAGGCACAGTGCGCAATGTTTCGGCAGGCACTGCCGTCATGCATTCGGCCGATGATTACAAGGTCATCTCCAAGAAACGTGTTCAAGGCTGGGGCCAAGGCCTGACTCTGGCATTCCTGGTTGCGCTTCTGCAAAACAAGGAGATTGTCAGCAAGATTTAATTTCTCAACCAACGGTTTTAAGAAGCGGGACGTGATCCTGCTTCTTTTTTTTGCGTAGAATAGGATGTAGCGACCTGATGCGGGCGTTATACAGGTTGACAATATTTTATAGGGGCTTTTTGACGGTTTGTCTAATGTAACCTCTAGAATTCGCGGGTATCATGTTAGTTAGTATTACATGAGATCATTCAATTTGGTTTTTGGGTCACATAAAGTGACATGTAATGCCTTACTCTAAACAGAAAGCGTGATGACTAGTGAAAATCGGCGTACCCACGGAAATCAAGAACAATGAAAACCGGGTGGCAATGACCCCCGCTTCAGTCAAGGACTATTGCAGCTTCGGCCATGAAGTGAAGATCCAGAGTGGTGCGGGTATCGGGAGCGGGTTTTCTGATGAGGAATACGCCAAAGCAGGGGCAATTATTGTTGCTGCTCCGGCAGAAGCCTGGGATGCGGATTTGGTTGTGAAGGTTAAGGAGCCGCTTCCGGAGGAATATACCTACTTTTACGAAGGGCTGCAGCTGTATACCTATCTCCATCTGGCTCCGGCTCCTGAACTGACCCAAGCGCTGCTGGAAAAAGGGGTTACCGGCATTGCTTACGAAACCATACAACCGTCCAACGGCACCCTGCCTCTTTTGACACCGATGAGTGAGGTTGCAGGCCGGATGGCGATCCAATTGGGCGCACGTTTTCTGGAAAAGGCAAGCGGCGGCAAAGGGGTGCTTCTGGGCGGTGTCCCCGGGGTGGAGCCGGCCCGTGTGGTTATTATCGGCGGCGGTATCGTGGGGACTAACGCTGCCCGCATGGCTGTGGGCATGGGTGCAGACGTAACCCTGCTTGATATCAGCGCCGACCGTCTGCGCCAGCTGGATGACCAGTTCCAAGGCAGGCTGAAGACAATCATGTCCAACAGCTACTCCATTATGGAAGCCGTACGCCAAGCGGATCTGGTGGTGGGTGCAGTGCTGATTCCCGGTGCCCGGGCCCCGCGGCTTGTGACCGAAGAGATGGTCAAGAACATGCAGCCAGGCTCCGTCATCGTAGATGTGGCCATTGACCAAGGCGGCTCGGTGGAGACCATTGACCGGATTACCACCCATGATCAGCCTACCTACGAGAAATACGGCGTCATCCATTATGCGGTAGCCAATATGCCGGGCTCTGTAGCCCGCACATCCACCATCGCGCTGACCAATGTTACCACCCCTTATGGGCTGCAAATTGCCAATAAAGGCTGGAAGCGCGCCGCACAAGAGAATGCGGCCATCGCCAAGGGGGTTAATACCTTTGGCGGCAGGGTCACCTATCAAGCGGTGGCTGAAGCCCAGGGGCTGGATTATACAGCCATCGGCGAGGTTTTGGCGGATTAGCGGTTAACGGCATATATACACCGAAATCAATCCTTCGTTCGCATCGGCCCTGTGTCCCTTCCTTAGCCGGAAGGGATTTTTTTGCGGTTTGGGAGACCGTCGAAGTTGTCAGGGTGGAGCATTTGGTAGGCGCGCAGGGCAACGGAAATAGCCAGACGGGTTTCCGGCACCATAAAGTCCTCGCCCAGCAGCTCCTTGAGCTTTTCCAGACGGTAATAGAGGGATTGTCGGACAATGAACAG
>JAQSYT010000176.1 GCA_029256065.1 Paenibacillaceae bacterium | reverse complement strand
GCTTCAGCAGATTGACGGCGCCGGGACCGATATGGCTGACGAGAACCAGATTGCAATCCTCCACCAGCGCCGCCGTCCGGCGCAGACGGTCCTCCTGATGCTGCCCCATAACCCCGTCTGTCTCATTACGCCGCGCCTCCAGCCGGGTAATGGCGCCGCCGCTGCTGATTTCGTATACCACAAATTGTCTGCTGCTGCCAAAATGCTGGTCAATCTCCACTTCGTCGCTTGTGCCGACGGCGATCCGGTAGGCCATGGTTCTCTCTCCTTTGGAAGAAACGCTTCTCTCCTAATCTGTATCTATTATAAGGGAGAAGGCGAGAAAGTGGCTATCCCGAAGAATCTGCCACCGGTTGGCCGCCGGGAATCTGCAGCTCCTGTCCGTCAAGCTTCATCTGCTCCATCATGGTCTTCAATTGCCCTTCATCGGCCAAGGAGGTCAGCCCAATGTTCAACGTGCCGGTCAGCTCATTCACATGCAGCTCCTGCACCTTATACGTAATGTTTCCGTACTGGACGGGCTTCACAGCATCCACCTGCTCCTTCAAGAGCCGGTTGGTCTCCTCCAGCTGGCGCAGCTGCTCCTCCATTCGGAGTAAGCGGCTTCCCAGCTCCGCCTGGCGCTTCTCCAGCCATTCATTGCGTTGCATCAGGCTATGCAGCCATTGCTGCCAGGCCAACTGCTCCCCCTGTGGGGCATAATAGGGTCTGTTCATACGAATCGCCTCCATGCCGGTGGTTCTCCGGCAAATCCTCTATCCGCATCCGGCCCGGCGGGCGGCGTATAGGAGGACCCCTGAGTCTGGACGAAGCTGCCCGGCGACTCCTCCTCCACTACCCCGCCGTGACTATCATCCTCCGCAGCTCCTATGGCGCCTCCGGCTGCAATCGGCTCCAGCGCTCCCGCCTCCTGCGCGGCACCGGCCGGCTGGTCATCCCCACTGGTCTGGGTAATGACGGTGGATTGATTCCGGGTCAGAATGGTGTTGCCGATATTCAACGAACCGATGCTGGCGATGGAGTTCACCTTAATATTGTGGATATAGAAGTTCATGGAGAGGCCTCCCGGGGCCTTGCCGTCAGGCAAAGCCGGCTTCGTAAGCATACACGTTAAACATTATCGATAACACCGTTGTTCATGGCATTAGTGGGCTGATCCTCGCCGTCCGGATCGTTCACAAGGTTGTTGTCCACGTTAAACGACGGGCTGGCATCGCCCATGATGGTGTTGCCCCCTACCGCCTTTTGGTTGGCGGCATTGTTGCTGAACAGATTATCTCCGAAGTTGACAGCGCCGCCGTTGGACACGTTATTGATGCGGATATTGAAAATGTTATACACATTCGGGCACAAGGTTCCACCTTCTGTCTTTCGGGCAGCAGCCTGAAGCTGCCAGCCGGTAGTATTCATGCGTAGTGTATGCACCAATCTGGGCGGGTGTTCCGGTTGGCAAGCCCGCACAGAAACACCATTGACAGCGGAGCTACTACGTGTTACTTTATAGTGGTAGTAAGTAATACAGCATACCAGTCATACAGAATAGCAAGGAGTGATTGTGCTGGATAACCTGACGGAAATGCTCAAAGGCGTGCTTGAGGGCTGCATCCTTGAAATTATAAGCCGCCAAGAAACCTACGGCTATGAAATCACACGGCAGCTGAACGCCCTCGGCTTCGCAGATGTTGTGGAGGGAACGGTCTACACCATCCTGATCCGGCTGGAGAAAAGCAAGCTGGTGGAAGTCACCAAAAAACCCTCTGACATGGGGCCGCCGCGGAAATTTTTCACACTCAACGAAGCGGGGCAGGAGGAGCTTCGGAGATTCTGGGAAAAATGGGAGTTCGTCGCATCAAAAATCATGCAATTAAAGGAGGAGCCGTGACCATGCTTGATTCTATTATTAAATTGATCATAGGCGACCTGGAAGAAAAACGGGCCTATAAGCAGCTCATGAAGCGGGTTAACTCCCTGCCGGAGGATTACCGTTATGCGTTCCGCAAAATCCAACATTATATGTTTTCCGTTGGCCCCACGGGCGGCGACATGACGGTATTTACAGACCTGACCATGTTTACGGACTTGGTGGAGTTATTGGAAGCAAGCGCGGCAGAGGGCAAGCGGGTTCTTGACGTCACAGGCAGTGATGTCGGCATGTTTAGCGATGAGTTTATGCGCGCGTCGGTTACCCATCATGAAACACCGCGGGAAAAACTAAACCAAGAGATTAAGGAAAAATTCAATAAAAACGGAGAGTGGTAAAGATGCTGGAGCTTATCAAAAAAATGCTGGGGGAGAAAAAAGAGTATAAGGAGCAAATTGCAAGGGCGGAAGCACTGCCTGAAGATTACCGGTTCGTCTTCAAAAAAATTCATGATTACATGTGGAATCTCGCAGGAGGAGACGGCTCTGACATGCTGAAAGCCCAGCACGAATTGATCGAGCTGTTTGAAGCCGGTGCAGCGGAGGGCAGGCATGTTCTTGACTTGACGGGCGAGGATGTCGTGGGGTTCTGCGATGAGTTCTTGCGTAACACGAAAAAATGGACCGATAATCTCCGCGAAAAAATGAACCGCGACATGATGAACAAATTCGGAAAGGGGGACAGCGCTAAATGACAGACATCGCCATACAGGTAAAGGGTCTAAAAAAGTCCTTCAAAACCACCGAAGTCCTAAAGGGCGTGGATTTTGAAGCGCGGCGCGGTGATATCTTTGCTCTGCTCGGCTCCAACGGCGCGGGCAAAACGACGATTATTAAAATCCTCAGCACGCTGCTTAAGCAAGACAGCGGCACCGCCCTGGTAAACGGCTTTGACGTTGCGGCAAAGCCCGATCATGTACGGCAATCCATCAGCCTGACCGGGCAGTTTGCTGCCGTAGACGAGATCTTGACCGGCCGTGAAAATCTGATCATGATCGCTAAACTGCGGCACCTGGAGCATCCGCGTCAAGTTGCGGACGATTTGCTGGACCGCTTCGGCTTGACCGGCGCAGCCAACCGCAGGGCATCCACGTATTCCGGCGGCATGCGCCGCAGACTGGATATCGCTATGAGCCTGATCGGAAAACCGCAGATCATTTTCCTCGACGAGCCGACCACTGGGCTTGACCCCGAGGCGCGTTTGGAAACTTGGAAGATTGTCAGGGAGCTTGCCGGAGGGGGCACAACGGTATTCCTGACCACTCAGTATTTGGAGGAGGCTGAGCAGCTGGCCGGCCGGATTGCCATTTTGCATGAGGGCAGGATTATCGCCAACGGCACGTTGGAGGAGCTGAAAAAGCTGTTCCCGCCTGCAAAGACGGAGTATGTGGAGAAGCAGCCTTCATTGGAGGAAATTTTCCTTGCAATCACCGGTAAAAAGGAGGTTATGGCACAATGAATGAACATTTTTTCAGCGATATGGGCGTGATGCTCGGACGCTCCATGCGTCATATTCTGCGGAGTATGGACACCATCTTCACGGTTTGCATCACTCCGATTGCCATGATGCTGCTGTTCGTCTATGTATTCGGCGGCGCAATCCAAAGCGGGGCGGACAACTACGTAAACTACCTGCTGCCGGGTATCCTGCTGATTGCCGTTGCAAGCGGCATATCCTATACGGCGTACCGCCTGTTTCTCGATAAGCAGCGGGGCATCATTGAGCGGTTCCATTCCATGCCGGTTGCACGTTCCTCCGTGCTGTGGGGGCATGTGCTGACCTCGGTAGTCTCCAACGTCATATCGATTACCGTCATCATTCTCGCAGCGCTCATTATGGGCTTTCGCTCTTCAGCAGGGGTATTGTCCTGGCTTGCCGTCGCCGGCATACTGGTGCTGTTTACCCTGGCTTTAACTTGGGTCGCGGCCATCGCCGGATTGTCCGCGAAATCGATGGAGGGTGCTACCGCGTTTTCCTATCCTTTGATCTTTCTCCCGTTTATCAGCTCAGCCTTTGTGCCGACGGATACGATGCCGTCAGCCGTTCGCGCCTTCGCCGAAAACCAGCCGGTAACCTCCATTGTCGAAACCATCCGCGCCTTATTAGCCGGCCAAGCCGTTGGCCATGATATCTGGGCGGCTCTTGCCTGGTGCTTGGGGATCCTGATCGTTGCTTATGCAGGTGCCGTGCGCACCTACAAATCCCAGTCCAGCCACAGGTAATACCGGATGAACAAGCTCTGCAATAAGAAAAGCAGCCCCCTGCATAACCTGAGGCTGCTTTTTTTGACTCCGTTAACCAGACCTTACAGCCGGGTCATGGGCTCGATCCGGTACAGGCTGCCGACCTCTGCGGCGCCTGTTTCCGTAACAGTCCAGCCATAAGAGATGGCGGACAGCAGCCGGCTGTGCTGCTCTGCGTTCAAGGTCACAAGAATAGCCTCTTGGCCCGGCTCGGCCACAACCTCCGGCTCCGCGCCCAGCGCCAGCAGCATCCAGTTGGACAACCCACGCAGGGTGTTGAACTTGATCCGGTACCCTTGGCGAACGGCTGCTTCCACGGTACCGAAGTCAGCTGCTGCCGTGTCCAGCAGGTTCTGGTAATTGAAATTGAACTTGCTGGTATCCTCCGGCACATCGCCCTCACGGATCCGGCGCAGAAGCTCATCGGCAGACCAGCCGTAGCCCTTCAGAGATTCCAGCAGCAGGGCATCCCATTGGGAAAGCGGGACCAAAGCCTGTGTATTGTTTTGGGATGATGGCATCAATAATCGCTCCTTTTATCAGGTCGCTTTCGGATTGCTAATGGAAAACGGGACTGCCCGGTCCCGGCATAACCGGCCGCGGCAGCCCCATTGAGGATAAAATCCTTATTTACTTGCCTTGTACTTGGCCAGGAAATCCTTCACCTTGGCAGAGTCGGCTTTCACTTCAAGACCGGTTTTAACCAGCGGGCTGACAGTGGAGACGGCCTTGATCTTGTTATTCTTGTAGTAAGCCAGGAATTCATCCTGGTTGATGGAGTACAGTACAGCCTTACGCAGATCGGCACTCTTGGCTACCTCGCGGTTCTTGGTGTTGAACAAGAGATAGGATACGGCGTTACTGGGCAGGGTTTGCAGCGCCAGCTTAGTATCGCCCTTCACCACATCATACTTGGTTTCCGGCACGCTGTAGAACAGGTGGATTTCGCCGCTGCGAAGAGCGGACAGGGTGCTGTCCATATCCTTGATGAAACGGACCTTGATATTGTTGACCTTCGGCTCGTTGGCGGTTCCCTTCATATAAGCCGGGTTCTTGTAGAAATTGGCTTCATAGTCGGTTTTGGAGGACAGGATGTACGGGCCGCTGGTGTACAGGGTGTTATTGTACTTGGCGCCCTCTGTTACCGTATTTTGATCGCCGTAAGCAATATCCTTGTTCGGGTCAAACTTGGCTACATCATAGGTGTTGATGGCTTCCACTTGCTTCTTGGACACAATACCTGCAGATTGGTGGGCCAGATAGTTCAGCACCTGCGGGAAAGCCTTGGTGGTGGTCAGCTTGACAACCTGGTATTTGCCGTCCTTGTTGCTGGACTCCTTCTTGTCGGAGACGAGAGCCGCAATCTTCGCCGGAAGCCCCTTCTCCAGACCGGACTTCACCGTGTCGCTGCTGCCGGAAATCTTCACAGCTTCCAGAGCGGCTGCATCCGTCACCAGCTCCACCTTGGAAATATGCTCATGCAGGGTATAGGTACGGTGGTTGGGGACGGAGTTCTTGTCCTTAGCACGCAGCAGGGAGAAGATGACATCATCTCCGCCTACACGTTCACCGGTATCCACAGCCAGCTTATCCTTGATAGCGGCGAAGTTGATATCGTCACGCAGGATGAAGTAGTATTCGGAGTTGCCTTCGGCGATGGCAAAGTTGTAGGACAAGGAGCCTTCAGCCGTCAGCTTGTCGTCGTCGGTCAGGTTCAACAGACGGACATACTGGTTGGTGTTGATAATATTGATGGAGCCGTCATTACCCTTGATCGGGTCCAGAGAGGTCAGGGTCGGCGTAGTGGATTGCAGGATGATGGGGTCCTTGGCCCGTTTGGAGGTATCCTTGAAGTCCAGCACCTCCCACGGCAGGGAGCGGGACTTGGACAGCCGCACGGTATCCTTGTTCAGCACGTCCTGGCTGAAGGCCTGGGACTTCACGGAATTGTACAAGGGTGCAATGTAGGCCTTATCGAATACCAATTTTTGTTCCAGCTGCTTATAGGTTTCGGCATATTGCGCTGCTGTCTGGGTGGAGGCGGTCTCGATGAGAGTATCGATTTCCGGATCGGACATAATGCTGTAGTCGCCGCCGGTTTTGAACAGGGAGCGGACAGCATAATCGGGGTTGCCCGTTACTGTGGTCCAACTGGAGATCGCAATATCATAATTGCCTGCATCCTGCTGTGCCTTAAACGTACCGTAATCCGGTTGAAGGTTAAGCTTAACGTTGAAGCCGTTTTTGGAGAGCTGGTCACGGATAATGTTGACATCGGCTTCATTGGAGTTTTGGGCCAGCAGTTCAATATCCACCGGAGTGGTATCTACCGGTGCTCCGGAAGGGGATGCGGATTGTTCAGCCGTCTCATCTTTGGTGCTCAAGGTGCAGGCGCTGGCAACAAGCGATAAGCTCAGCGCTGCGGCAATTGCCAATTTTCCTTTTTTCATGATTCATTTCCCTCCTGATTGATATATGTTTTATCTATGAACGCACATTCACTAAGGCGAATGCAGATTCCGTGGTCAACAGCTGTCTCTTAGGGTGTGTCTGATAACTCCGAGGGGAGCAGATTTTGCCGAATTTTCGTTCCAGGCAAGGCACTTTTGCGCAGGCGTACCGGAGGGTACGTCAAGTGAAAGTAACGCTAGCTCGGGGCGAAAAGGCGGTAAAAGATGACCTCAAGCGGGTTTTCAGACACGCCCTAGTCCAGCTTGGGGTCAAGGGCATCCCGCAATCCATCTCCTAAGAAGTTGAAGGAGAGAACCAGCAGTATAATGGCCAGCCCCGGGTAGATGGCGGTAAAGGAGTGGGTCTCCAGGTAGGCGCTGCCCACCTTCAATATGTTGCCCCATTCCGGGATATGCGGCTCCACGCCCAGCCCAAGGAAGCTTAAGCTGCTGGTGGAAATGACGGCCGTGCCGATGGTCAGCGTTGCTTTGACAATCATCGGAGCCATGGAATTAGGAACAATGTGCTTGAAAAGAATTGCCCCATCCCCTGAGCCGAAGGCCCGCGCCGCCTGCACATACTCCAATGTGGATACCATCATCACATTGGCCCGCATGGTCCGGGCATAGGTGGGAATCGCCCCGACGGATAAAGCCAGAATCAGGTTCCCGGTGCTGGCTCCAAAGGCGGCAATAATCGCAATCGCCAGCAGAATGCCGGGAATTGCATAGAGGATATCCAGCACCCGCATGATCACATTGTCGGTAGTCCGGCCGTAGTAGCCGGAAACCGCACCCAGAACGCCTCCCACTATGAAGGGGATAAGCGTGGACAGAATGCCTACGGTAAGGGAAATCCGTGCGCCGAAGACAATTCGCGAGAACAGATCCCTTCCGAAATTATCCGTACCCATGGGATACATCAGGGAAGGAACATGCAGAATATTGCTGTAGTTGTTCTCGATTGCCATACCGTAATCGAAGGTCAAATAGCTGCATACGGCAAGGGAAGCCAGGAAGCCTACGAAGAACAGACCCAGCATGGAGGTGGAGCTGCGGGAAAGCTTGGCGACGATGTCGCTGAGCTTGGATCCGGATGTATAGCCCTTGTCCCGGAGCCGCGACATGAGAAGCAGGGCCAGAAACAGTGCGAACAGGTTCCCCGTGGCGGCTGTTGCCAGAAGCAGCACGGCGATCCCCCACATCCAACCGGGCAGCCGGGTGTCGTCATCATGCCGGGCGATAACCAGCAGGGCGATAAGTTGAAGCAGTGCGGCAATGAGCAGAAGGCCCATCCCGATTAGAAACGTATCGGCCACATAGGACTTGAACATGTTCAGAGCCGATATGGCGAATACAAAAAGGGTTGTCAGCAACGTATAGCCGGCCAGGATATACGCCGGGCTTTTGCGCCGTTTGATCAGCTGGTATGCTGCCATGGTTACAAATAGGTTGCCTGTCAGCACACTGAGGAGCAGCCCCCATCCAATACGGCGGGTGGAAAGCCGGATGGCCCCGTCCGCCAGCAGATCCCGCCGGATCAGACGTTTCACACCCAGCTGGAGCAGTCCGAACAGCAGGTATACCGCTGCAAGTGAGGCCCAGAGCGGCTTCAAAGCTCCGGCCGCCCAGTCGATCCCGCTTATGAGCAGCACTGCGGCGGCGCCCAGGGAAACAATACCGGCGAAGCTGGCCTGCGCATATTCCGGCGCGGAAGCAAGACGGAAGTGAATTTCTTGGTTGGATAATGGAGAGACTGTTTTCTTGTTCATCTGGATCACCTGCCTTTTAGTATTGCCTCATTTTGGAGCGGATCCGCGGATCAGCCAAAGCATAGAAGATATCAATGATCATGTTGACCAGGGAGATGGCGATGGCGGTATAAACAACGCCGCCCATGATCCCCGGTATGTCCGGTATAAATTGTTTATCTACTATATAACTGCCGATACCGTTGATATTGAATACCTTCTCGGTAACCGCAGCGCCTCCCAGCATGCCGCCGAATTGCAGGCCCACCACTGTGACGATGGGAATCAGCGCATTGCCCATGGCATGCCGCCACAGCACTTGGCGGCTGGACAGGCCTTTAGCCCGGGCGGTGATAATATAATCCTCGTGAATGACCTCCAGAATGGAGGAACGGGTCATCCGGGCCACGGCTGCGGTCAAGCCTGTGCCCAACACGACCACCGGCATAATCATGGACAGCCAGTTGGCGGGGTTGTAGGTGGCGGGAAGCCAGTGCAGCTTGATGGCGAAGGTCAGGATGAAGATCAGCCCCTGCCAGAAGTTAGGGATAGACAATCCCAACAGGGCAACGAACATCAAGGTATAATCCAGAAACGAGTTGGACCTGGTAGCGGAGATTATTCCCACCGGCAGCGCGATCAGCACGGATACCAGGGTGGCGATGGCCGTAAGTGTCATGGTCACCGGGAACTTATTGGCAATGGCTACCGTAACCTCCTCGTTGCCTTGGAAGGATCTGCCCAGATCGAAGGTGAAAATACCCTTGATGGTATCCCACAGCTGGACCAGATACGGCTGATCCAGCCCATAAAGCTTATTAAAGGCGGCAATCTGCTCCGCGGTTGCCGTTTCCCCGATAATATTGGCTGCCGGATTCATCGGCGAGATATACAGAATGGTAAACACCAGGAACGCTACGCCAAAAATAACGAAGACGGTCATAAAGAGGCGCTCGGCAATATATTTCAGATACGGATTGCTGTAGATAGCCATGAGGAGATACATCAGCAGGCCGGGAATCAGGGATACTGCGAGAAACAGCGGGCTGCCCGCCAACTCCCCGAAGGTGCCTGCAAAGGATGTGCCCGACCTGCCTCTTGTTATTCTCTCAACGTCGCGTTCAATCCGGTCCTGGAGCCGCTCCCGGGCAATCTGCCGGGCTTCCTTCTCCAGCTTCTCCGGACTTGCCGTCTGCCCGAAGAACTGGTGCTTCTTCATAAGCTGCCCGCGGGCTTCCTCCAGCAGACGTTCCGGCTCCCCTTCCGCCTGCAGCCGTTTCTCCAGCTCCTTACGTTTCTCACCGTAGCCGCTTTGCTTCCGGCGGTTCAGATAAATGAAAAATACCACCGCGTTCACCGGCGCTCCCAACAGGAGCAGCAGATAGCGGTAAGTAGGGTGCATTAGCATTTTTGAATAGATTTCCGCCAGCCGACCGGCCGGGCGGGTACCTGTTGCAGTCAAGTTTCCGGACACGTTCAACGCCTCGTTTCTTCTCCCAAAATATATTCACAAGTATTCGAATAATTCCCATAGAGTTACAAGGTTTTAAGATTGTCTCTTCCCGTTGTCCATACAGATGCATGGCCAATTTTGAAGAATTACGAAACTTTTATTTCATCATTTTATAATATCCGTGATACAATTACCAATATAATTTTATGCTGGTCAAAAAAATTTCTGAAAATCCCTAGTAGATGCGTAGGTGAAAGCATGGACACGTTGCTAAAGGTGAATCATTTGTCTGTTTCGTTCTTTACCCGGGACAAGGAAGTGGAAGCAGTACGGAACGTCAGCTTTGAGGTGGGCCGCGGGGAAACCCTTGGGATCGTCGGGGAATCCGGCAGCGGCAAAAGCGTAACGGCACGCACCATTATGCGTCTCCTGCCGTCCCCTCCCTCTATGGTCAAGGCAGGCGAGGTCCTGTTCCAAGGCCAGAATCTGGCCGATAAATCCGCTCATGAGATGGAAGCCATCCGCGGCCGGGACATTGGCATGATTTTCCAGGACCCCATGTCGTCACTGAATCCCACCATGCGGATCGGCCGCCAAATTGAGGAAAGCCTTATTAAGCACCGCGGCTTGTCCGCTCAAGAGGCCCGCCGCGAGGGGCTGGAGATGCTCCAGATGGTAGGCATCCCAAACAGCGACACCCGTTATATGCAGTATCCCCATGAATTCTCAGGCGGTATGCGCCAGCGGGTGATGATCGCCATTGCCCTGGC
>JAQSYT010000175.1 GCA_029256065.1 Paenibacillaceae bacterium | reverse complement strand
CGTTTTCCTCTCCATTGTCCGCCCCCCAGTTATTTGCGACCGTTTACATTTTCTATTATCATTATAGTAGGCATTCCGGGAAGCTGAACAGAAACGATCTTCCGCCCGGTTGCCATATCTTCCGATTATTTATTTCATAAGGAGCGGCCCCAGCCATGTTAATGCCTGCATGCACCATTACGGCCTGCGGATATTCCATTCATACCAAGCAATACTCCTCACGGCGCCTGCTTCCCCACTACCTGCTCCGCTTCCAGGCGGAGGGCATAAGCCGCATCCATTTGAACGGTATAGAGCAGGAGTATATTCCCGGCGACCTGATGGTTGCCGCTCCGGGAGACAGCTATATATTGGAGACTGGGCTGGCTATCGGGCAAAAGCCCATCCGCTGCGCGGACTACTATATGGCATGCACTGTGGAGAGCCCTCTTGAATGGCTGGAGGGGGATTTTAAGCGCAAGCTCCGCCTTGGCCTGGATGAGCCCTTCCTCAATCTCTTCAAGAATCTGGTCTATGAGTGGCGCAGGCTGCGGGATCAGGATACAGAAACCCAGGACTATCTGGCCCGGCTCCTGCTGCTCTCCATTCGCCGCAGCCTCTATCCGGAATCTCCTTCTCCTCCGGTCTCCCGGGCAGCAGCCCGGATGAAAAGCTATATGGAAGCCCATTCGGGGCAGCCCCTTACCCTTACGCAAATTGCGGCCCACGGCGGCTTGGGTATTTCCCGGGCGTCAGAGCTGTTTAAGGAAGCATACGGCTGCTCTGTTATGGATTATGCTATCCTGATGAGGCTGAACAACGCCCGGGAGCATATTCTCTACGATAACATTACCCTGGAGGAAGCAGCCTTCGCCTGCGGCTTCACCAGCTATACCCACTTCAGCCGGATGTTCCGCAAGCGCTACGGCCTCTCACCCAGCGAATACAGGCAGCAGAGCCGGGAGCCTTTGTGACGTTTCAAAACCTCCTATTTCGGGGTAATATAAATAATTCCCCTGGAAAAATTCACCCTTAAAAATGGAACGGAGGCGGATGAGAATGTATAGATTTGCAGCGGCCGGGACTGCCGCCCTGATGATGTTGATGGCCGGCTGTACAGCCGGGGAGCAGGCTGCACCCCGTACAGGCAGCGTTGCCTCTCCCTCTGCCGCAACAGCAGCTCCTGCAGCTACGTCTGCGGCAGGGGATGAATTTCCCTATCGCCCTCAGGTGCTGGCGGAGGGTCTGCAGCTGCCTTGGGAGATGGGCTTTGCTGCGGACGGCCGGATTTTCTTCACGGAACGGCCGGGCAAGCTACGCGTCATCGAAAACGGCAAGGTCAGAGAAGCCCCCCTATTGGAGCTGCCCTCCAGCGGATTAGGCGAGGGCGGACTTCTGGGGCTTGCGCTGGACCCCAAATTTGCCGATAACGGAACCGCCTATGTATATCAGACCTACCGGAACGGCGATGCTATTAAGAACCGTGTGCTCCGCCTTTCCATTAAGCAGGATGCGGCTACAGTGGAGTCCACGCTCATCGACGATATTCCCGGAAGCAGCACCCATAACGGCGGACGGATGAAATTCGGGCCCGACGGGCTGCTGTATATCACCACAGGCGATGCCGCCAACCGGGATCTGGCGCAGCAGAAGGACAGTCTGGCAGGCAAGATTTTGCGTCTTACCACCGACGGCTCGGTCCCCGGGGATAATCCCTTTCCCGGCTCTCCCGTCTACAGCTGGGGCCACCGCAATCCCCAGGGATTAGCCTGGCATCCCGATACGGGAGCTCTGTACAGCTCCGAGCATGGTCAAAGCGCCCATGACGAGCTGAATCTCATCTCACCAGGCGCCAACTACGGCTGGCCCTTGATCCAGGGCAGCGAAACGGATACCCGGGACGGCATTTCTTTGAAGGCCCCTCTCGTTCATAGCGGCAATGATACCTGGGGGCCCTCCGGCATGGTCTTCCTCACCCAAGGTCCCTGGAAGGGACAGCTGCTGGTTGCCGCTCTCGCCGGCCAGCAGCTCCTGCGGGTAATCCCGGAGGCCGATGGTCTCACTGCGTCTGTCAGTTCCCTTTACCGGGAGGAATGGGGCCGCCTGCGCAATGTGACCGAGGGTCCTGACGGCACACTTTACATTCTGGTGGGTAACCGTGACGGCCGGGGCGCCCCGGAGAATAATGACGATAAGCTGATCGCCCTCTACCCGACCTGGGAATAATCCGGACCGGCGGCGGGCTTGGAACAGCCATAAATGATCTGTTGGGAGGCTTTGTATGCACAAAATTATCCCCCATCTCTGGTATGACACCCAGGCCAAGGAGGCCGCCCGGTTGTATACCGGATTATTTCCAGGTTCCCGCATCACCTCTACTACCACTCTTTCGGATACACCATCCGGAGACGCACAAACGGTCAGCTTTGAATTAGCCGGCCTGCCCTTTCAGGCGATTAGCGCCGGGCCTTATTTCAGCCTGAATCCTTCCATTTCCTTCATGGTATCCTGCTCCGCCGCGGAGGAGGTGGATGCGCTTTGGAACGTGTTGGCAGATGGAGGCCAAACCCTGATGCCTTTGGGGGAATACCCCTTCAGCAGGAGATACGGTTGGGTTCAGGACCGGTACGGACTGACCTGGCAGCTTATGCAGCTAGGGGAGGAACAGGTCCAGCAGGTTATTACCCCCAATCTGCTGTTCTCCGGAGACGTCTGCGGACAAGCAGAGGAGGCCGCCCGGTTCTATGCGGAGGTGTTTCCGGATTCCTCCGTCGGATTGGTCAGCCGTTACGGGGAAGGTGAAGCACCAGTGGCGCAGGCCAAAGCCAATTTCATCTCCTTCACCCTGTGCGGCCAAAGCTTCACCGCCATGGATAATGGACATGATGCAGGCTTTGGTTTTAATGAAGCCCTCTCATTTATGGTCCAGTGCAAGGACCAGGCGGAGATCGATTATTATTGGGACAAGCTGTCGGCAGTACCGGAGGCGGAGCAATGCGGCTGGCTGAAGGACAAGTACGGTCTATCCTGGCAGATCGTGCCGGAGCAACTGGACCGTATGATGGCGGAAGGCACTTCCGAGGAAATCAAGCGTGTCACCAAAGCATTCCTGGGCATGAAGAAATTCGATCTGGCGGCGCTGCAAGCAGCCTGGCTGGGGGAATAGGCTAAAAAAGAAGTCCGGTTCAGCACCAATTGGGATGCTGAACCGGACTTTTTTTCTGGAGCGGTTTTATTCGTTGTATTGGGCCAACAGGCGTTTGGCATCACCGTTAGGCGTGTTGAACACCTCATAGATATAAATTTTATGTCTCACATCCAACATATTGGATGCCCCTTGAATGGAGATAATATTGTCCCCGTTCACCAGACGCTCTTGCCCGTAGATATTAGCGCCTCCGGTTCCGACAAGTCGGTCATTGGAATCGTACAGCTCTACCATAATACGGGAAAATGAATTATCCACTTGAACTGCATTGTCACGCTTAATGGACAGATCCAGCTTCAACCTGTAGACATAATTGTAATTGGTAGCCACCCCATAATCCCATTGGAGAATCCAGCTATTCACCTTCACATCGTAAGGATAGAGATTCCACTTGTTATTTTCAGACTTCTGCAGTCCCGTGGACAGTGCCGCGATAGCGGTTTTGTACGGAGCGGCAGATACCGCATCCTGTACCTTGAGGACCAGATTCTCTCCGTTCTCAGATGCCGGCACTGTGAATGCATAGCGGACAGTTATCGAGGATCCGGGCAGAACCATAGCTGTCTGGGTAGCTTGACGGCTTCCTGCATACTCGTACCCTTCCTTTGTCACCAGATCGGCTGCGAAGGCAGGAACTGCCAAAGGCTTTTTGGAGGTATTGGTGAGCTTGAAGGTAGCGGTAACTCCCTTGTTTCCCTCTTCCTTATTCGTGTGCATATAGAATTCTTCAACAGAAACCTTCATATCTGCATTGACTAGTTGGCTTTTACCGTCAAATTCAATTGGGTTACCCAAAGCATAAGCTGTTGAGTTAATCCCTTCCCCTTCACCGGGAAGCAGAATATGTAACCGGCCTACAGCATAGCTGGTTACATTCACACCGGCTGCTCCCGCATCAGCAAAGTTTTCCTGCGTAAGCAGATTCAGGCTTTGCAGCACCGTATCCTGCTCGGTGGAAATGGCATAATGAATGTATTTCTCCGCCCCAGCTTCCAACGTCAGCGCCCCTTGCTCTACACGGGAGCCATTAAAGACCTTGCTGTCCGCTTTGCCGTCAAGGGTGAAGGCAGGAATGGACTCGCGCCGCTCCGAAGGATTGGATGCCAGCAGTTGTACTACATATACCGTTCCCGCGGCAGTGGATTCCTTGCTGATGGACACGGGTGTGTATTGGACAGGCGAGGTGAGGCCCGGAATCCGGAAGGAATCCGACCATTTCTTCAACGCTTCCGGCTTGGCAATCACACTGCTTTCCCCCTGCCAAACCTCAGCCTGAACAGGAATGGAGGCCACTACCGTTTCAGTCTTGGGATACACATATACGTCCACATCCGTCCAATTCACCTGCGTGACGGTGACTTCGTCCATCCGGTCAATATCCGCCAAATAGCTCAGTTCTGTGCTGGACTTTGCCTGTAGGGAACGGGCATTGGCAGTACTGGCCTTCAGGGTGTATTGGATGCCGTCAGCGGTCTCGACTCTTACCTCATAATCCGGTACGCGGGTTAAGACGGAGCCCGTATTTTTCAACCGGACCACAACACCCAGACGGGTGCCGCCTTCTGTTTTTTGGTTTAGTACACTCTTCAGCTCCACATCCAAAAGATCATTCAGCTTTACGGACGGGCCGGCTGCAGCGGCAAGCACAGGCAATGTGCCCTCAGCCGCATATACAGCCGCTACCGGGCCCAAGAGTGAGACAGATAACGCCACAGATGCCAGAGATAATTTCCATTTATTATTCAAGTTGCTCTCCTCCTGTATGTCTATTACTTGACAATCTGTACAGCTTCCTTGTCCTTCAGCTGGTTCTGCCCGGAAATAACCAGCTGATCGCCTTCCTTAACGCCGGAGAGCACCTCCTGGTAGGTTTCATGCAGCCGTCCCAGCTGCACCTTCCGCTTTTCCGCAGCATTTCCGTTTATTACAAACACATACGTATCCCCGCCCTCGCGGACAACGCTCAATGTCGGCACCGTAACAACAATCTGATCCTTCTCTTCCGTTAACAGAATTTGCGCCTTGCTGCCGGGCTTCAGCTTAAAATCCGGATTAGGCACGGTCAGCTCCAGCGAATAGGATTTGGTCTGGGCGCCGATTACGTCAGCCAGATAGCTGACGGTTGCCTTGGTCTTGTCCACAGTACCCGGGACGTAGAAGTTCAGCTCCTGCTTGCCCCGCACCAGCGCCGCGGCTTCCTCCGTCAGCTCCGCCTGGATTTTCACCGGATCCAGCTGCTGCACAGTAGCTGCCGGAATGCCCGGGCTCAAAGTCATCCCTATTTCTACAGGAAGATCTGTCAATACGCCACCTACAGTGGCCTTCACTTCCGTATTGCTTAAGCCCCGGTCCAGCTCACGCAAGGAGACGTCCGCTGTTTTCAGTCCATATTCCAGCTGGGAAAGGGAGTTGGTGTTTTCCAGGTTTTTAAGCTTGCGGTTCATCCCTTCCAGATCAAGACGGAGGCTGTTCAGCTGAGTTTCCGCCTGCTCCAGCTGGATTTTGGTTACCAGCCCCATGTCATAATCATTGCGCAGCTTGTTGTAGCCCTTCTCCGCATCCTTCAAGGCGGATTCCATCTTGGTGATACCATCCTTCATCTCCTGCTTGCCGTCCGCCAGATCCTGGCGGGCCTTCACCATCTGCTCTTGGGTGCCGGCAATGGAAAGCTGCGCCTTTTCCTTCTGGATTTCCAGATCCGTAGGATCGATCCGGAACAGGACATCCCCTTTTTCCACCCGGTCTCCGCGCTTCTTCAGAATTTCCAGCACATCACCGTTCACCTTGGTCACAATATTCATCTGGACGGAAGCGGAAATATCCGCCACCTGCTCCATAGGCTCACCGATGGATTTCTTCTCGACAGGCGCTACCTTCACGCTCTTCACCTGCGATTCAACGGCTGCCGCAGTCTGCTGCGCCGGCTCCGCCGAGCATCCCGCCAACAGAGCCGCGGCAAGCACCATGGCTCCGGCAACAGGGTAGCCGGTCTTAAACTTGTTGGTTTTTGTCCGATTCATGGTTTATTCTCCTTTTCAGTGGGTTGCGGAAGTGGCATTCGGAGCATCCGGGCTGGTTGGCTTCTTTCGGTGGAACAGCCGGCCGATACGGCGCTTGAAGCCTTCGATAAGATCATAAACCACCGGCACAACAACAAGGGTAAGCAGAGTGGAGGTGGTCAAACCGCCGATTACCACAACCGCCAGTCCCTTGGAGATGACGGCCCCCTTGGAAAATCCAAGCGCCAGAGGCATGAGGGCAATAATTGTGGCCCCGGCCGTCATAATAATGGGACGCAGACGGGTCATACCCGCTTCGACCAGCGCCTCTCTGATACTGTGCCCTTCCTCGCGGAGCTGCTGCACCCGGTCCACCAGCACGATGGCATTGGTTACCACAACACCGATGAGCATCAGGAAGCCGATAAGAGAGGTGATATTAATAGATTCATTGGTAATTAATAGAGCTACCAGTCCGCCGATGGCTGCAAGCGGCAGAGAGAACAGGATGGCGAAGGGCGCACTGCCGTTTCCGAAGGCCAGAACCATAATCAGGTATACGATAAATATGGAGGCCATCATCGCAACCAGCAATTGCTGGAAGCTTTCCGTCATGTCATCGGTAACACCCTTCACTTCTGTACGGACGCCGCCGGGCAGCTCCAGCTTGTTCAGCTCCGCAGTGACCTTGGCGCTGATGCCGCCCTTGTCGGCAGAGTTAATCTTAGCCGTTACTTGCACGAACTGCACCTGCTGGTCACGGCTGATGGCTGCAGGGGCTTCGATCTGATTTATCTTGGCCACTTCGTTCAAGGCAACCTTGGCGCCGGTGGGCGCAGTAATGGTAAAGCGGCCAATTTTGTCCACAGAGTTTTTGAAGCTGGTATCCAGCATCACTTTTGTTTCAAACGTGGTATTGTCAAACTTCAGATCGCCGATGTTTTCTTCCGCGAGCCAGGTATGTACGCCTTGCACGATCTGGGCGGAGGACAATCCGTACAGTCTTGCTTTGTTTTGATCAACGGCGATTTCCACTTCCATCTTGGACTCGCTTAAGCTGTCCTTAATGTCCGTCAGCTCCGGGAAGGTCTTCATTTGTTCCTTGACTACCTTGGCGGCCTCCTGGAGATACAGGATATCGTCGCCCTTCAGCATGTAGCTGAAATCCGTACCGCCACCTGTGCCGCCCATACTGATCACGGAGCCTTCGGCCTCAGAGCCGGCAGGCAGCATATCGCTCATCCGTTTCTTGAAATCCTGGACAACAGCCTTGGTATCCGATGCGCCGGAGGCTACTGCGAAGAAGGAGCTGCGGTATGAAACCCGGTCGCTGCCTCCGTTATAGCCGATGGAGGATTCCACATATTCAAAGGTAGGCTGACCTGCAGAATCCTTAGCATTCAACATGTCGTTTTCGATTTCTTTGACCTTTTCATTCATGGTTTCAATGGTGGTTTCCCGGGGCATCTTGATGGAAAACTGCATCATTTTGTCCGAATCGCTCTCCGGCATGAAGGTCTGGGCCAAGAACGGCAAAGTCCCCATAACAGATACGATCAAAAGCAATAAGGACATGCCCACTGTAAGCATACGATGCTTTAAGGACCAGGTCAGCGCCCTTTTGTAGGTTGTAGCTAATTTCCCTGCAGGTGCCTCAGTGTGGGTTTTGATGGACCCGCTCTTCAGAACCAGAAGCTTTGCCAGCATGGGGATAACCGTCAAGGCAACAACCAGTGATGACAGCAGCGCAACACTCAGGGTGATGGCGAAGGGACGGAAGATTTCACCCATAACCCCACTTACAAATGCGATAGGTGCAAACACACCCACGGTAGTAATGGTGGAGGAGGTAATGGCCGAGGCCACCTGGCCCGTAGCCATCTTAATCACCGACTCGTTGCGTTCCTGGGCTTTTTGCAGCTGACTGAAGATATTTTCAATAACCACGATACTGTCATCCACAACCCGCCCGACAGCAATGGCCATTCCGCCCAGGGTCATAATATTGAGAGAAATGCCCAATGGGGCCATGACCATAAGTGTGATCAGCATGGACAACGGGATAGATACCAATACGATCAAGGTCATCCGTACGTTCCGTAAGAATAGCAAAATCATAATGGAGGCCAGCAGCGCTCCCAAAATGCCTTCCTTCAGCATACCGTTGATGGAGTTCTGAATCTCGGTGGCACTGTTGTAGATCGGCTGGAATTTAATATTGGGATACTCTATCTTCCACTTCTCCATCAATTCGTCGGCTTGGCCGCCGAACTGGACGGCATTGGCATTCTTCGTCTTGTACAGACGCACGCCAATCGCCGGTTGGGCGTTCAAGCGGGAGTAGAAGGTGGATTCGGTAATGGCCTCTACCTTGGCCACATCCTTCAGCAATACGGTGGAGCCGATGCCCGTGGGGATCTTCATATTCTCCAGGCCGTAGATGGTGTTCAGGTCGCTTTTCACCCGGACCATCTGCTCGTTGCCGTTAAAGTCAACCGTTCCCGCCGGGCTTGTCATCAGTGCCGCCTGGATGCTCTGGGACACTTGGGAAGGGGTCAGCCCATAGTTGTTGATGGCATTGCCGTTCAGCTTCATGGTCAGCACCGATTCCTGATTGCCGATGGAGTCAATATGGTCGATGCCGTCCATACCCTTAAAGCCGGGTTCAATCACATCCTTGTACAGCTTGTCGAGCTCCTGCTGGCTCATGCCGTTCTGGGCATAGAGCGAGACGTAATACACCGGCTCTGAGGCGAAGCCGAAGGTGGTGACCTGAGGCTTCTCCGATCCGGAGGGCAGCTTGACGTTGGAAATTAAGCTTTCCACGTCCCGCTTGGCCTCATCAGTATTCACCGATTGCTCCAGCTCCAGAATAATTTGCGAGAAGTTATCGCTTGAGCTTGAGCTTAAATTCTTAAGCCCCTCCATGCTGGCTACCGCCTTCTCCAGCGGCTCCGTTACGCCATCCAGCACGTCCTTGGGCGGCGCCATATACATGGTATTGATCAGCACCACCGGAAACGAGATATCCGGCATGCTTTCCACCTTCAGCGTGGTTGCGGAATAAGCGCCCCCGCCGAAGAGAAGAAGAACAATAATGATGACGGCCGTGATGTTCTTCATGGAAAAATTGGTTAACTTATTCATCCTCACAGCTCCTCCGATAAAATAGCCGGCCACATGGCCGCTGCCTCCCGTTGTTGCTTTTCTCTGACCCCTGTTTCTTTATGAAGGCACAGGAATGAATTCATTATAGACGCTGAAAGATTTGGAAGCATGTGAAATCTGTCATGAAATCAGATGACTGGGGTCATACGGATGGTCATGAAGGACCTCAGCCGGGGGAGGGAGACTGTATTTGCCTTCAAAGCAAATTCGAGTCGAAAAAAATTCTACTGTGTGACTTTTCCCATACGCTAATGTAATTTGGACCCATTTTTTAATAGATCAAAAGATTCATTTGTATATTTTTTCAATAGTTTTACATTTATATATATTTACATCCATATTTTAATGGTTTATGCTAGGTTTATGGGTTCCTTTTTTTGGAATCCAAATCAATTTTCAGGAGGTTGTTATCTTGAAAAAACTTTTAGCTTCTGCAATTGTCGCCGTGTCCGTTTTAAGCGCAGGAACTTCCGCATTTGCCTATGGGAATGCCCATGAGCCGGACAGCCCTTCTTCACCCAATATTTTCCAATCCTCTGTCGATGATTTTGATGGAACAATCAATAACAATGTCGATGCTGAAGTAGATCCCTTTGATCTGGATTATTATCAATGGACCAACGATACTGGTAATTTCAAAAGCTTCTTTGTAAACTTTGATACCTATCAAAACCGTGATCTTGACTATCGCATTCGTTCTATTGGTGTAGCAGGAGTTGGCTCTTCTATGAGCCGTGTCTCTTATAGCACAGGGAAAGAAACTTGGCATGTTTATCTTGCCCCAGGAGAGAAAGTGACGATTCAAGTAGGATCTTCATCTTTGTACAAGTTCGATCCTAACGTAAAATATGTTATCAGCCTTGGAGACCACCCTTGGTAATTTAGCAACAGTCTTTTAGGTTTTCAACCCCACTGGTGTTCAGCTGGTGGGGTTTTTCTACTACAAGGTCTTCTCTTCATTTAAAAATCCAAGACTCAGGAGGCGTTGGACTTGAAAAAAAAGTTGATGTCCTTATTGTTAGTAGTTGTATCAGTATTTGGCGCCGGCAGCTCCGCTCTGGCTTATGATGGTTGGGCTGATTCATTATCAACAGCACACCCGACGACCGGCTATGTTATTGAGCGATCATACATTGATGATAGTGTAGATGTAGATTGGTTTTCATGGACCAATAACACAAACACCAATGTAAATGTTATAGGCAGTGTACTATCGCCATCAGGCAAGAATTATGATATTACCTTAGTCG
>JAQSYT010000174.1 GCA_029256065.1 Paenibacillaceae bacterium | reverse complement strand
ATATGCCGCCTTACGTGTTTACGGAAAGCATCCGCTAACAAAAGGGCGGCTACTATGCGGTGTATCAATTCACCGGAAGGGGTTTTTGCGCATGTCCACAGTTGTTGTTGTCGGCACTCAATGGGGAGACGAGGGAAAAGGCAAGATCACCGACTTTTTGGCTGAGCAGGCAGAGGTCGTCGCCCGCTACCAAGGGGGGAACAATGCCGGCCATACCATACTCATCGATAACAAAAAATACAAGCTGCAGATGATTCCCTCTGGAGTTTTTTATAATGACAAGATCTGCATCATCGGCAACGGCATGGTGCTGAATCCGGCTGCTCTTATCGATGAAATCCAATATATTCACGACAGCGGCTTTTCCACGAAGAATCTGCGCGTGAGCGACAGAGCCCATGTGATTATGCCGTATCACCTTCTCCTGGACGGTCTCGAGGAAGACCGTAAGGGCGACAGCAAAATCGGCACCACCCGCAAGGGGATCGGCCCGGCTTATATGGACAAGGCAGCCAGAAGCGGTATCCGTATTGCCGATCTGATGGACCCCGAGGAGTTCGAGGCCAAGCTGCGCCGTATGGTGGAGGAGAAGAACCACGTTATCGAGCAGGTCTACGGCGGCAAGGGCTTGAGCGCGGATTCCATCCTGAAGGAATACCTGGAGTACGCTGAGGTGCTTCGCCCTTATGTGACCGATACCTCCGTTGTCCTGAATGACAGCATTGACGCGGGCAAGCGGGTGCTTTTCGAAGGAGCCCAAGGGGTCATGCTGGATATTGACCACGGTACATATCCTTATGTAACCTCCTCCAATCCTTCTGCCGGAGGCGTGTGTATCGGCGCCGGCGTAGGCCCGACGAAGATCCATCAGATTATCGGTGTGGCCAAGGCCTACACCACCCGTGTGGGAGACGGCCCTTTCCCGACGGAGCAAAACAACCCCATCGGCGACCGTATCCGCGAAGCGGGCTTTGAATACGGCACCGTCACAGGACGTCCCCGCCGTGTAGGCTGGTTCGACAGCGTCGTTGTGCGCCATGCCCGCCGGGTGAGCGGCATCACCGGGTTGTCTCTGAACTCCCTGGACGTGCTCACAGGTTTGGAGACCGTGAAGATCTGTACCGCCTACAAATACCGTGGCGAGGTTATCGATTATTATCCGGCCAGTCTCAAGATGCTATCCGAATGCGAAGCCGTCTATGAGGAGCTTCCCGGCTGGAGCGAGGACATTACCGGTGTCCGCCGTCTGGAGGATCTTCCGGAAACCACCCGCCGCTATGTGGAGCGTGTATCCGAGCTGACCGCCATTCCCATTACCATCTTCTCCGTTGGCCGTAACCGGGAGCAAACCAACCAGGTCCTGCCCGTTTACTAAGCCGCTTGAATCCAGCCATATGAATCCCTGCTTGCCTCCGGGCGGCGGGGATTTTTTCCATTTGCGGGCATTAAAACGCCCTTGTTCCGGACATACTGGGAAGGAAGGCTTGCAGGTATGGCTTCACGCTTTCCTTACGACAGGCCGGGCAGGAGGGGTACAAGTTGAAGGTAATGGGTTGGTTAGTCAAAATGGCAGTGACGGCTGTTTTCATAGCTGCTGTCACCATATACGCCACATGGACGGCGGTGGGAACCTATCTGGAGAAGGTGCTGGCGCATTATCAGATCGGCGGGGACATGCAGAGCATCGGATTTTTGGATTTTGTGGAAAAAATGGGCGCCGGGCTGAATATAATGAACCAGACCGTGTCCGCAAAAGATGACAAGCCGGTGTACGGGGGCAGCGGGCTTACCCCTGTGGGTTCTGCTGATTCCGGAAACGGAGCTTCGGGCCGGCAATCCGGTTTGGGCGGAAGCGGCACAGCCACACAGCCGTCTGCCAATACCAGCGGCGGAACAGCCTCAGGCAGCAGCATTTTCAGCCGGGAGGAGAAGGAGGGAGGCATAGACAGCGGAGCGTCGGGGTCCGGCGGAATGGCGGATGCCCTGCCGGTATGGAGCCAAACGGGCAGTGCCCAGGGAGCCCATTCCGGGGGGACGGGAGAGCAGGCATCGGAGAAAACATTGTTCTCTTCAGATTTTTTGTCGTCCACCAAGGATAACATGACCAATGACGACAAGGTGAAGCTGTTTACGCTCTTAGTCTCCAAGCTGCCTGCAGCGGAGGTGCAGTCCATCTCCCAACTGATGGAGAACGGCATTACCCAGGAAGAGCTGGTGCAACTGGACGGAATCATCCGCAAGCATCTTACCCAAGAGGAGTATAGGCAGGTGCTGGCGATTCTGGAGAAATACCAGTAGCCGCCGCCGGGGAAAGGTACGGATCAGCCTCAGCTGATCTGCGAAAATCATGTAAGCGCAAACACAGAAACTGTGACAAATGTGGTTGAAATCGCAAATCATACTGTGGTAAATTGGTAAAGGTATGATTATTTGATCAGATTCTTGTCGCTTGCTGCCGTGAAGAAGTTCGCAGATACATCGGAAAAGACATAAAAAGGGCCAAAAATGCCCTTGAGCTTTTCTAGAATTGCTGAAGAGGAGTCCATCATGACAGGTTTCAAGATGAAAGAATGGTTCTTGGAACGGCTGTCGCAGGTGAAATCCTGGGGCAAGCCGTTTAAACAGAAAGCAAAGCCAGGCGCAGCCAAACCGGCATGGAGCGCCTTACAGCATAAGGAACGCACAAAAGCATGGCTGATGTCGGTGAAGGAAAGATCCGTCAAGGCAGGCCATAACTTGGCGCTTAGCGGCGCCAAAGTGAAGAAGCAGTCGGCACAGACCGCACAAGGCGGATTCGGCCAGCTGAAGAAGTACCGGGTGCACATAGCAGGAACGATTGCGCTGGGAGCTGTAATCTGGACGGGAACCTTGGGCTACCAGCAATACGTAGCAGCCAATACATACGACATCTTCCATGTATATGTAAAGGATCAATACGCCGGCATCGTAAGCAACCCGCAGGTGGTAGACGAGTTTAAGATAACCAAATATAACCAGGTACAACAAGAAAATCCTAATGTTCATATGGTTTTGAACACAGATGAGATCGTATTGAAGAGTGAAAAGGCTTACAAGGGCGAATCTGACGATACAGCCGTTATATCCATGCTGGATCAGCTGATTACCTCCCATGCAGTGGGGGTTGAGCTGGTAGTGGACGGCAAGCCTGTCGGCATTGTGAAGGACACGGATACGGCGGACCAGCTGCTGGCCCAGATCAAGGCCAACCATGGCGGTGCGGCGGTAGCCGAGAAGCAGCAGGCGGAGAAGGGGCGCGTAAGCATCCTTTCCACTGAAGCGAAGACCTTAAGCCCCGGGGAATCCGAGGTGCAAGAGGTGGAGTTTGTTCAACAGGTAGAAATTAAGCAGAAGGATATTGACCCCTCCCAGCTGATAAAGCCCGAAGATCTTCTGGCTAAGCTGGAGACGGGAGATGTTCAACCGACTAAATATACAGTGGAGAAGGGGGACAGCATTTCCCTCATCGCCAAGAAGTTCAATATTTCCCGCCAGGTGATCTATGAGAACAATGCCTGGATTGTGGACGACAAGCTGAAGATTGGCCAGGTGATGGATCTGACTGTGCTGCAGCCTACCCTTTCCGTGAAGACGGTGGAGAAGGTTGTGGAGAGCCAGGAAATCCAATACGATACCGATTATGAGCTGGATGACAACATGCGGGCGGGCGTGATCCAGACTATTTCCTCCGGGAAGAACGGCTTGAAGAACGTCACCTTCCTGGTGACTAAGGTGAACGGCAAGTGGATGGAAGAGGAAATGCTCAGCGAGGAAATCCTCCAGCAGCCTGTGAAGGCGAAGGCCCGCAAGGGAACCAAGGTGATTTTGGGCGAAGGCACAGGCAAATTCGCCTGGCCGGTGTTAAGCTCCAGCATCTCCAGCGGCTTCGGATACAGATGGGGTAAGCTGCATAAGGGCGTAGACCTTACCGGCAACAAATCGATTATGTCCTCCGATAACGGCAAGGTGGAATATGTCGGCTACAAATCGGATTACGGCAATCATGTCATTATTAATCATCTGAACGGCTACAAAACCCTCTACGGGCATCTGAGCTCCTCCAGCGTGAAGGTGGGCCAGATTGTGGAGAAGGGCGAGAAAATCGGCATTATGGGCAGCACAGGCGATTCTACCGGCACCCATCTGCATTTTGAAATCATCAAGAACGGGTCCGTTGAGAATCCGCTGAAATATCTGAACCGCTAAGACTACAGACATACACATGGGGGCACGGCTGGTACCAACTGGTATCCGGGCGTGGCCCTTTTTGTGTCTCCCATTTTTTACCTGGTATTCCATCAGGTGAAACCGGGCATTCAGAGTTTTTCCGGCGTAAACTCCACTTTGACCCCCGGTTTTGGTAGAATAGAAAAAGGACTACAGAAGCGGGCACGGCGCCCGGGAGGACCCATATGAACGGACGGATTCTGGTTGTGGATGATGAACAGCCAATTGCGGATATATTAAAGTTTAATCTGGAAAAAGAAGGGTATGCTGTCACCTGTGCTTACGACGGTGTCAAGGCGGTGGAAGCCGCATTGTCGGAGGATCATGATCTGATTCTGCTGGATCTGATGCTGCCATTGAAGGACGGCCTCGATGTCTGCAGGGAGGTCAGGGCCAAGAAGAATACGCCCATTATTATGCTTACCGCCAAGGACTCCGAGGTGGATAAGGTATTGGGCTTGGAGATGGGAGCGGACGATTACGTCACGAAGCCCTTCAGCACCCGGGAGCTGCTGGCCCGGGTGAAGGCTCATCTGCGGAGAACCAATGCCGCGGCGCAGATTCAGGAGTCTTCGGCGGCCCAAGGCCTGCGGATCCATAATCTGCAGATTGACCCGGAGATGTTCGTGGTGTACAAAAACGGTGAGGTGCTGGATCTGACCCACCGGGAATTTGAGCTGGTCTATTACATGGCCCGCAACTGCGGCAAGGTGATGACCCGGGAGCATTTGCTCCAGGCGGTATGGGGCTATGATTATTACGGCGATGTGCGTACGGTGGATGTGACCATCCGGCGCTTGCGGGAGAAGCTGGAGGATGACCCCAGCCGCCCGGAATACATTACGACCCGGCGGGGACTGGGCTATGTGATGCGTAATCCTGCCGTCCGATAGAACGGCAAGCTTGAAGTGCGGGCAGTCAGGAGCTGTGAGGCTCAAAGGCCTGGGGAGGGAAGCGAAAGCCGAGTGAAGGGCGTAAAGTTTTTTAAGACGGTACAGCTGAAGCTGATTATAATTTATGTGCTCCTGATCCTGTTTGCCATGCAGCTGATCGGGGTGTACTTTGTTAATGCGCTGGAAAGCTCCTTCACCAAGAACTTCTCCGACTCCATGAACAACGACGCCATGCTGCTTGCCCAGTACGTGTCCGAGAAGAACCTCTCCACGGACCCGGACGCCCGTCCGGAGGATGTGAAGAAATCCCGGGAGGATCTGGATAAGCTGGTCAAGGACTGGTTTCAAATCAACAATTCGGAGATGCAGATTCTGAATGCCAACGGCGAGGTCATCAGTATGTCCCAGCCGGACCCGGCCATTCTTGGGCAGAAAAACACCCAGCAGGTGGTGACACGGGCGCTCCAGCTGCAGAACAACAAGGAGACGGAGCGCAATATTACCGATGTGGACGGCCTGCGCAAGAAGATGGTGGCCCGGCCGGTGATGAAGGACGGCAAGGTTATCGGGGCCGTGTATATTGTGAAATCCATGGAGGACCTGTACGCCAACATCTCCCGGATTAATCAGATTTTTATTACCGGCACGCTGATTGCCCTTGCCCTGACTGCTCTGCTGGGAACGATTCTTTCCGGGACCATCACCAGCCCGATCAAGGAAATTACCAAGCAGGCCACTCTGGTGGCGGAGGGTGATTTCGAACGGCGGGTGAGGGTTTACGGGCAGGATGAGATCGGCCAGCTGAGCAACGCCTTCAACAATATGACGGCCCGGCTGAAGGAAGCGCTGGCCATTAATGAAGAGGAGAAGGAGAAGCTGACCTCCATTCTTACCAATATGAATGACGGTGTATTGGCTACGGACGAATGGGGCCGGGTCATCGTCATGAATCCCCGGGCTAAGGATATGCTGGGAGCCGATGAGCAGGTGGCCATTGGCATGGATCTGTTCACGCTCCTGGGCATCCCCCGGGAACCGGAGCTGCTGCAGGCCCAGGATTCCGTGCAGGTGAAGCTGATCGCTATCCCGGATTCCCGGGAGGAGGATGAGGAGCTCCAGGTGCGCCTGTCGGTTACCTCTATCCACCGCAGGGAGAAGGGGATCTCCGGCAATATTGTAGTGCTGCAGGATGTGACGGAGCAGGAGAAGCTGGAGTGGTCCCGCCGGGAGTTTGTGGCCAATGTCTCCCATGAGCTGAGGACGCCGCTTACGACGATTAAGAGCTATCTGGAGGCGCTGGAGGACGGTGCGCTGGAGGAGCCGGAGCTGGCCAAGCGCTTCGTTGGTGTCACCCGCAACGAATCGGAGCGGATGATCCGCCTGGTGACGGATCTTCTCCACCTGTCCCGTCTGGACTCCAAGGAGGCGGGGCTGAAGAAGCGGATGACGGATGTGGGCGAGATGCTGGAGGATGTGGCGGACCGGTTTTCCTTCCAGCTGCGCCAGCGGCATATCGGAATCAGTATTCATGTGGAGCCGCAGGTGGGCCAGGTGCTGCTGGACCGGGATCAAATTGATCAGGTACTGGACAATCTGGTTTCCAATTCCATTAAGTACACGGGAGACGGCGGGCATTTGGCTATCCGCGCCCGGTTGAAGGACAATGGCGGCCAGCTGGAGATTGAAGTGGAGGACAACGGTATCGGTATCCCCAAAAAGGACCTCAGCCGGATCTTTGACCGGTTCTACCGGGTGGATAAAGCCCGCTCCCGCAACATGGGAGGCACCGGCTTGGGGCTGTCCATTGCCCGGGAAATTGTCAAAGCCCACGGCGGCTCTATTACCCTGGATTCGGAGCTGAATCAGGGGACGAAGGTGGCCTTTACACTGCCGGTGAAGCATGCAGAAAGCGGGGTGGGAGAGTAATGGAGAAGGCGAAATCATTCTTCCTGACGCTGCTGGTGGTGATCAGCCTGATCCAGAGCTATATTCTGGGCTACAGCAGTCCGCGGCCCGAGCCGCTTCCCCAGGGCAAGTATGTGGAATCCGTTCTGGAGGGGACTCCGGCCGAATTACAGGACGTGGTATTCCCCGACCAGATTATTCTGCATTACGGCAAAAAAAGCCATACGGTGTTGTATCCGGTGCCGTTTATCAATCATTACCGCAATATCTTCGATTTCCTGAAGCAGCGGAGCTTCGGAGGCCTGCGTAAAACCAATGTGCTGGCTGCCAATATGGATTGGACAGAGATCCGGGATAATTACGAGGGCATTGAGGTGCGTTTCCGGGAAGGAGTTCCCGTCAATGTGCTGCAAAGCCTGATGAAGGTGAGTAAGGATGAGCCGCTTCCCGCCAACGAGCTGATTACCCGGATTTATCTGTATTCCAACGGCATGTCAGATGATGTGAAAACGTTCTTTATTTCCGACAGCAGTCTGACGGTGTATGAAGCGGTCAAGGCCGATGTGACGGTAAGCGATCTGACCATGCGCCTGCGGCTGGGGGAATCCCTGCCGCGTTATCATACGGTATCCGGGGAGTATTATCTGCCCAGCGAGCCCTTGACGGCTATCAAGATTACTATGCCGTACACCCAATATAATGCCGAGCAGCTGAAGCGGAGCCTGTTTGTGGACCCCAGCCTGACCCGGTCCCTGCAAGAGCGGGACGGCACCCAGATTATTACCGACAGTGTGAAGGGACTGCAGCTGCGCAATGACAAGCATTGGTTTGTCTTTTCCAATCCGGCCTCGGCACCGGTGGACAGCAAGAACGAGGTGCGGGACAATCTGCTGTCGGCCATCCAATTCGTGAATCAGCATGGGGGCTGGAACAGCACCTATCTGTATTCCCAGCTGACTCCCAAAGTAGCGGTGGGGGCGCAGACCTTTTTGTTCCGGCAATATCTGGAGGGTTTCCCGGTGATGAATATCGGGGCGGATACCATCGGCTATATGAAGGTGGCGGTGCAGAAGGGAATTATCTCCACCTATGAAAGGTCCATTCTGATTCCGGATACCAAGAATATGGTGAAGGCCCAAGCGATTCTTCCGGGGGGGGCCGAGCTGGATGCCATGATTGCAGCCTACCGCCGTCCGTCCTCCATCGCCCGTATTTATCCGGGCTATCAGCCGGAGGTACAGGAAAAGCAGGTAGTCTATCATCCCAAGTGGATTGTGGAGCTGCGGGACGGCACCTTCGATGTGCTGAATTAAAGAAGCGGGGTGTGTCATGGACTGGAGAAGAGCCAAATCCATATTGATCTTTGCCTTCCTGTGCCTCAATCTGATTCTGGCCTACCAGCTTTGGGAGGACCGCTTCAGCCAAGCGGCATCGGACCAGGAGACGGCGGATCTGGAGGCGGATACACGGAAGCTGCTGGAGAGCAAGAGCATCCGGGTCATCCCGGAGATTCCTAAGGAAACGCCCAAGCTGCCGATCATCAATGTGAGCCTGCGGGAGGAATTCCGCAATCCCCAGGTGACCCGGCTGTCCCAGCCCATCCGCTACATCAGCATGCTCAACCGCTCCACCCTGAAGGATATCGAGAGCAAATCCGGGCTGCGCCACTTCGACGCGTACCGGCTGGATACCTCCTACGGGAGGAAGGATGTGTTCTTGTTCCATCAAATTTACCGGGATTTGCCTATGTTTGATGTGACGGTGCAGCTTTTTGCGGAGAACGGAGAAATAACGGGTTACAAACAAACCTATGTTGAAGTAAAATCAGGAGTAGAGGCTGCCGACAAGTCCGGCCAGCGGATTATCTCGGCCTATGCGGCGGTCCGCAGTCTGGCGGAGAACTATCTGCCGGAGGGAGCCGTCATCACCGACATCCGGCTGGGCTATCACGGCCAGCTGTACGATTCAGAGGAGCAAAGCTTCGTCCCCAACTGGCGGATCACGCTCTCCAACCGGGAGCCGTATTATGTCCACGCCTTTACAGGTGCAGTGGAGACCACGGTGCAGCCGTAGGGTTGGGGCGGAGGCCTGGACCATGTTATTCCAAGAAGTGAAGTCGAAGAAGACCCCTCAAACCCGCTATGCCGGTTTCGAGGCTTTCATAACATTATCCGGCCGGAGGCTTGGACCAATGTTATTCCAGTTTAGAAAGAAGGAAAAGAAATGTCATTGCGTTTCACGGTGTTGTCCAGCGGTTCTACGGGAAACGCTATTGTGGTGGCCAACGATGAGGCCAAGGTGTTGATTGATGCAGGCCTGTCCGCCAAGCGGGTGGAGCATCTGATGGCGGAGCAGGAAGTGGCCGCATCGGAGCTGAGCGCTATTTTTATCACACACGAACATTCCGATCATGTCAAAGGGCTGGGCGCATTAGCCCGTAAACATAAGCTTCCGGTATATGCTAATCAAGCAACCTGGGAAGAACTCGACAAGTGCGTAGGTGTTCTGGAGGCTGAGCAGCGCCGGATCCTCGATACGGGAAGTGTGGTGGAGATTCACAGTCTGTCGGTGCAGTCCTTCGGCATCTCGCATGATGCGGCGGAGCCGGTGGGCTACTGCTTTTATGACGGGGAAGAGAAGCTTGGTCTGGCAACGGACCTGGGTTATATGAGCGATAAGGTCCGGGATCAGCTGCGGGATTGCGATGCGATGATCCTGGAGGCGAATCACGATATCGAGCTTCTGCGGATGGGGCGGTACCCGTGGAACATCAAGCGCCGGATTTTAAGCGACTCCGGGCACTTGTCTAATGATGCGGCGGGGGAAGCGCTGTATACACTGTTATCCCAGCGGCTGCGGCGGGTCTATCTGGCCCATCTGAGCCGGGACCACAATATGCAGGAGCTGGCGCGGATGACGGTCAGCGGGGTGCTGGAGCAGTATGGCGTCCGCTGCGGGGACAACGGCCCCAAGCTGATGGATACGTTCTACGACCGGCCCACCAATTGGGATTGGCTGCGGGAGGCGTAGGAGAACGGCTTATCCCGGGGGATAGGTGCCTGAACGGTCCTTTCGGACACTATCCCATTGACTCAGGAAGGGATGTTTTCCTCCGGTCCCGTGAAGGCCATATGATGCAGGGCAGCGGCCTTGTCCCGGATTTCCTCGGTGGTGAGCAGGCCTTTTTCGGTAAGGAGCTCCAGCAGGGCGGTTAAAAGAAGAGTATGGTTGTAATGCTGTTCCTTCAGATCGCCGAGCTTGCCGGCCAGATCGATTTGGTCGAGGATGGATAAGGGTTGCCGCATTAGTGCACGCTCCTTTTTTTATGGGGGGATGAAGGGCAGGAATCTAGTAAAGTGCTGCCCAACTCTCTACTAACAGCGTATTCTATCAGTCTGGTCAACATGACGGTTAATCATTCTTTTTCTTCCGAAAATATGCATTCCCAGGGCGTGTTTGCAAACTCCGAGTGGAGCAGGTTTGGCCGAATTTTCGTTCCAGGCAAGGCACTTTCGCGAAGGCGTACCGGGGGTACGTCAAGCGGAAGTAACGAAGCAAGGGGCGAAAAGGCGGTGAAAGATGCC
>JAQSYT010000173.1 GCA_029256065.1 Paenibacillaceae bacterium | reverse complement strand
TTCAACAGGTGCATGCTCCCTGGATGATCCCTCCTGCACCTATTTATGTGAGATATGATGCAGCGCCTGCAGGAACAGTCCCTCCACGTGCTGGTCGTCTATGGAATAATACATCATTTTCCCTTCCTTGCGCCGCTTGACAATGCGCAGGTTGCGCAGTACCCGCAGCTGGTGGGACACAGCGGATTGCTGCATGCCCAGCACGTCGCACAGATCGCAGACGCACAGCTCCCGGTTCAGCAGGGAGTGGATAATCCGCAGGCGTGTTTGATCCGCAAGCGCCTTGAACAGCTCCGCCAGATCATTCAACCGGTCAAGCTCTACCGCCTCACGCTTCACCTGCTCCACCACTTCCGCATGTGCGCAGTCCGTGTCGCAGCGGTCGGTGCCATCCGCATTTTCCACCCGTCCGTTGGTATCCTTATCTTTCATATCCGCGATTTCCGTCATGCTCCGTCCCCCTGCCTGACTTATAGGTCATGCCTCTATTGTATCGGACGGGAATGCATTTGTCACTTTCAGCTCCCGCCAGGGATTTTCTTGGTTAAGACTTGTATAAGAATGGAATGTTGGCGCACACTTTCTACAAAAGCGTTCCTACAAGGAGTGTATCCGCCGTGAAGGGCAAGCTGCTGCTCATTGTTACTTTTTTATGGTTCATGCTCCTGCCGGGAAACCCGGTCCATGCTGATCCCCGTCCCGCCGGTACAGAGGAACAGATCGAGCTGTCCTTGCGGTCTTCGCCTTCCGCGGAGTATAAAACCGCTGTTTTCATCTCTTCCTCCAAGTGGCACAAGTGGATGCGGAATTTGAAGCCGGTTGACCATCCGCAGCAGCCGGGGCCGGCTTACGCCGTTTTGGAGCTTTCCGTGCCCGGTACAGACGGCAACCTGCAGACCTACCGGGTAGCACCCGATGAAACCGGAATTACGTTACATCAGCTTGAAGCTCAGACAGCCTTTCAGGTGCCAGATCAGATGAAGATAGAGCTATCCGGGCTCCGGCAAGAACTGGCGGGCAAACACTTTGGGAAGGCTTTGATTTGGACTGATGCGGACAAGCTGATGCCCAAAGGCACCATCCTGTCCATTACCGACCTGGAAACCGGACTCACCTTCCGTGGGCAACGGAGAGCCGGTTCCGCCCATATGGACGTGCAGCCTCTAACCAAGGAGGACACGGCGATTATGAAAACCATCTACGGCGGACGTTGGAGCTGGCAGCGGAAAGCCGTGCTGGTAGCCTCCCCCAGTGGTATGGCTGGAGCATCCATGCACGGAATGCCCCACGGCGGTGACGGAATTCCGGATAATGATTTTAACGGTCATTTCTGCATCCATTTTGCCGGCTCCATTACACACGGCTCCTCCCATTCCGACCCGGCCCATCAGGCTATGGCACAAAAAGCCGCCGGACGGCTGGAGGATTACCATAAATCCCTCAGCCCGCAGGATGCCGTTAATCTGTTTCTGGTGGCGGTGAACCAGAAGGACCGTCATCTGTTAGAGCTGCTTCTGAATGCCAACCCTGAGGAAGAGCTAGCCGCGGAATGGCTTGACGAAAAAATTCTGACAGCCCGCCCCATCGGGGACACGCCTGCACCCTCCCGCATTTCCGCAGATGCACTGGAAGCCCGCTTTAAGACGCGGGTGGCGGTTTCCCGCAAAGGTGCCCCGCCGCAAGGGATTTGGTTCTGGTGGAGTTTAACAAGAGCCAACGAGGCAGGAGCGTGGTTTATTACAGATATCCGGCCAGAGGCCGTAATCCGGTGAATTTCCAGCAGAGGCTTCCCTGTAACTGTCCATTCTTGTAGAATAGACTCATACTCGTATTTTACTGAAAAAGGGGTTATGAGTCTTGGGATTCAACGAATATAGCGAGCCCGGCTTATTCAGCGGAGCTCCACCCGTCTTTTTGATTTTCTTCTTCGCCATTGCGGCTATCATCATCGGTGGTATTCTGTTTACCGTAGTCAAGGGTGTCGGCACGTGGTCACAGAACAATGCTTCGCCAGTTTTAACACGGCAAGCCCTGATTGTGGCGAAGCGGACGCAGGTTTGGGGAGGGTCAGGCGAGTCCTCCGCTTCCACCAATTATTATGCCACGTTCCAGTTTGAGGATAACAGCCGCGAGGAGTTCCAGATCAAGGACAGCCAGTTTGGATTGATGGCAGAGGGAGACCATGGAGTGCTGGATAGCCAAGGCACCCGGTTTCTGGATTTCCAGCGGACGTAACAGCGTTAAACCCCTCCCCGCCTGAGCATCCGCTTGGGCTTTTTCTTTTGCTCCGGATTCTGTTCTGTACTTTGCTCCTGATTCACGCCCTGCTCCTTCACCTGGTCGGCATCCTCCTCTGCCTGCGCATTGCTGCCGGTATCCGGAGTGTTTCCTTTCTTCCCCCCCATCTTTCCCTTTATAGTTCCTCCCAGCAGCAGCACGGCAGGCAGCAGCACAGCCAGGCCCAAAGCAACCGGCGGCCAATAGTATTGGGCGAAGGTCATGGCCCGGGTATGGTCTGCCACGACCCAATAGCTGGACGCTCCCAGCAGGAGGCAAGCAGGAATCAGCATCGGCCGGTAATCCTTCAAGCCGACAACCTTGGACAGGGAATGGCTGGCGCAGAATAGGCAAACCATGATCTGCACTAGGCTGGAGGTGGCGAAAAAACAGATCATAATCATCTCGTACCGCTGGATAAAAAAGCCCAAATGGGCGCTTCTGGCCAGCTGCATGCAGGAGACCACATATTGCCCTGTGACCTCGGCAGACAGCACGCCGGTTTCCAGAATGGGCCACATTAATACCAGCAGCCCGCCCATCAAGACACTGATAACACTGGCCCTGGACCAGGAATCCCGCTTGCTGACCAAGGGAATAACAATCCCCGCGGCCATGGTGCCCATAGCCCAGTCCGTATCAAAGTTCCGGCTGGCCCACACTGATTTCCACACCCCATATTCGAAGATCGGGGCCAGATTGCGGATATCAAACTCGGTTAAAGATCCAGTCAGCAGGGAAATATTCAGCAGGAGGATGGTGAATACCCCGACAAAGGCTGTCCTAGCCATTACCTCCAAGCCGTGGAAAGCCCCCAGCCCGCCAACCCATAACGCCACCAGGATAAATGAAAAGGTGGGAAATTGAGGCAGGAAATAATCCATCAGATGGTAAACGAAGGTCAGCATAATCGTAGCGAATGCTCCGGTGAAGAACACGAAGCTTAACAGAGCAACCGCTTTGCCTGCCCATTTGCCCATCACAAAGCCCGCTCCGTCAATTAGCTCCCTGTCCCCGCATCTGATGACAGCTGCAGCCGTCAGCCAGGCCACACCTGCCCCTTGGACAATAGCAAACAGTGTGGATACCCAGATTTCCGAGCCTGCTTCTCTGGCCGCAATCCCCTGTGTCACCCCAATGCCCTTGGCATACATCATGTTGATGATTAAGGCCATCAGCATGCCGGCGGTAATCCGGATTTTCATGAAGCGTCACCTTCAGTTCCTTCGCCGTTTACCTTCAATTCCTGGCTGGTGATCTTGATATCCAAGGTAATATCCACCTCACTTTCGGCGAATATCTCCTCCCATCTCCCTTCGAAGCTTTTCCACTGCTGCGGATACTTGTTATTAAATACCTCTCCCAGCTTCAGAAAATCCACCCGGTATTTATGCTGGGCTTTATCCAGCACTGCCTCCAGCTGGGATTTAACTTTTTTCTGGAGCTCTGCCTGAAGCTCTTCCTTCATAGCGGAAAAGCCTACAGAGCAGCCGGTTTCCACAAGGCTGGCGGTGGCCTTCACATGAATGCCGAACCTGGGCTTCCCATCCTTCATTCCGGGAGTGACCCGGACCTGCTGCTTGTTGACCTCCAAAGTGGCATTCTCTGCAGGATTCCGGGGGCAGGCGACGCTGATAATGCTGGAATCAATGCTCTCAACGAGCATCAGCAGGCCCTTGGTTTCCTCAGAGGTCAGCCAGCCCACCATTTTATCCTTGCGGAAGACAGCGGCGCCGGAGAGCTCCACCTGCTTCAGAGAGCCGAACTCCATGGGCTTTTTGTTGGAGATGCCCCTGTTCTTGAGCTCAACCCGCGCCAGCACGGGCTGGCTGGTCTTGCTCATGTAGACCTCGAATAACCGCATCATATTGGTTGATGGAGCTTCTCCCACAATCCGGTTGTACCGGAACAGCTTGTCGAAGGCCTGTCCGGGCACCACCTCCAGGCCGGTAACCGTGGACACCACCTCCCCCGCAGAATTGGAGGTCACCACCACCCAGGTGTTCATCCGGAGCTCCGGGTTGCGGGTGAAGAAATCGACAATATCGCCGATCCCTCTTTTGGCAAGCTTCTCATTGATGACTATCACGAAGTTATGGGCCCAGTAAACCCGTCTGGAGGAAAAGCGGGCAAGATTGCGGATGGCTTCAAAAATGGTTTTGCCCTCTGCCGCTATGGAATAAATCGGCTCTCCCGTGCCCCCTGAGGGAGCACCGGTTTGACCCCGGGCATCCGCCGACCGGACAATCTGTGCCGAAATACGGTAGCTGCCGTTCTCTTCCCCGATGTCCAACCCCACTGCCGTCACAATTGCCAACTCATTGATCTGCACCGGTCCGCAGCCGGTTGTAACCGCAAGCAGCAGACAAAGGACCGCCAGCACAAGTTTTTGGAGCCTTCTCATGAGGCGTTCTCCTCCCCGCCCCCGCTGCTGCCGGCTTGGTCTTGAGAAGCATGCTCGGCGGGTGCATCGGGCTTGGGCCTTTGTCCTTTGGCTATGCGGTTCGGCTCCCCTTCGGCCATCCAGGGCCGCTTCACCATGCTCCACCAGGGAAACCGCAGGAGCAGGTCCTGTTGATCGGTAGGCCGGAAGGGAGCGGCCGGCGACAGGTAAGGCTCCCCGAAGGAACGCAGAGAAATGGCATGCACCACCATGGTGAAGAACACACCCACAAACCCCAGAAGCCCCATAGTGCCGGAAGCAAGCAGCAGGGGAAACCGGATCAGCCGGATGGAGAAGGATGCGGCATAGTTGGGAATCGCAAAGGACGAAATACCTGTAATCGCCACAATAATAACCATAAACGGAGAAACCAGCCCAGCCTGTACTGCTGCTTGACCAATAATCAGGGAACCGACGATACTAACCGCTTGGCCCACAGGCTTGGGCATCCGCAGCCCGGCCTCCCGCATCAGCTCGAAGGCGAATTCCATAAACAAGGCCTCCAGAAGCACCGGAAAGGGCACCACCTCACGGCCGGAAGCAATGGTAAAGGCCAAGCCGGTAGGAATCATCTCCTGGTGAAAGGAAACCAGCATCACATATACCGAAGGCAATGCCAGGCTGATAAGAAAAGCCAGATAACGGACCAGACGAAGAAAAGAGCCTACCCAATAGCGGGAGTAATAATCGTCCGACGCCTGGAAGGACTGCCAGAAGTAGGTGGGCACCACCAGACAAAAAGGCGTATTGTCCACCAGAATTACCACTCTGCCCTCCAGCAGCGCCGAAGCCGCTTTATCCGGACGCTCCGTGCTCTGAATCGTCGTGAAGGGAGACAACGGGGCATCCTCAATAAACTCCTCAATGTACCCGCTCTCCAAAATCCCGTCCACCCGGATGGAGCTGAGCCGCTTGGTTACCTCCTCCACCAAGCCTTTTTTGACCAAACCCTTTATATAAAGAATATTGATATCCGTCTTGGTGCGTGTGCCCACTTGAAGGGCATCCACCCGCAGCATAGGATCTCTGATCCGTCTGCGGATATGGGCTGAATTCGTCCGGATGCTCTCCACAAATCCGTCCCGTGGCCCCCGAACCACACTTTCGGTGGCAGGCTCATCCACGCTGCGCCCTTCCCAGCCCCTGGTGGAAACCACAATTCCTTTGGCAATGCCGTCCACGAAGATGACCGTATCTCCAGTCAGAATAGCGTCAATGCAGCTGCCCAGCCGTTCCACTATACTGACCCCGCCGTTAATCAGGAGGCGCTCCTGCAGCTGCCGGGCAGCTCCATCATCCCCCAGGTCGAAGGATATCTCATCCGCGTAGACAATGAGCGCCCGCAGGATTTCATTCACATTTTCCGCTTTAACCAAGCCGTCCGTATAAATACATTGCCCCCGAAGCCCTTCCCCCGCTGTATGGGCAAGCCGGAATTCCCGCCGGATAATATCCGCCGATTCCCCCAGAAGGTGGCCAATGTCCGTCAAATTTTCGTCCAGCCGGGATTTTATTCCGCTTTCCAGCATGTGCTGCTCTTCTGTTGACATGGATGTTCCTCCTGTCCGCCGGATTCAGGCGAGCCGCCTTCCCTTACTTTTCCTTTCAATGGGAATTTTTATACAGGCAGGTGCAGGGCGCATGAAGTGGCTAACGGCAGGGGAATATAGTTCCAGATCTGGATGAGGAGTGCTGGCCTATGATGAATTCATGGTTTTACCGGTATATTCTGAACAGCTCATGGTTTTTGTGGACCGTAACTGTACTGATTATTGCCTTGAATTTTCTCGCTCCTGTTCTCGTCTGGCTGATTATGGCAGGCAAAGCAGAAAAGCTGAAGCTCCGCAAAAAAAATAAAACCACCGCTTCCGGCGGCGGAGAAGGCGGATAACCGCTTCCGGCGTCAGTCGGTGGTTGGTAGACCGTATATGTCAATGCAGAAGCATGTTATTTCCTGCCGAAATCCGCCCGGATTTCTCCCCACTCTTCGGTATTCCATTTCACGACCTTGTTCTCGTAGGAGTTGGTATTGAGCCATTGGAGTGCTCGGTCAGCCATCTCCCATATCTTCGCTGTCGCCGGGCTGCGCACTAGAGTGGAGGCGATTTTCCGGTTCTTCATCCAAGCCAGAGCAGTGCGGGAATCCGTATAAATGGTCTTATTGCTCCCCAGCTTCTTGAGATAGGCCAACCCGTGGACAATGGCAATAAACTCACCCAGATTATTGGTTCCGTTCTCGACGGGGCCTACATAGAAGAGGATCTCTCCCGTCCTGGTGTCCACCCCTTTATACTCCACCGGGCCGGGATTGCCGCGGGTACCCACATCCACCGAAATGCTGTCATAGTCGATTTCCTCCATGGACGCACCGCTTCCGCCTTTGGCCGGCTTGGCCCCTGCCTTGGCGGGAGTCTTACCCTTGCCCCAGCTTTTGTTGGCGCCTGCCTTCAGAGCCGCTTCCGCCTCCTGCAGGGATTCATAGGATTTGTAGCGGGCATTGGCGACCCCCTCCACCTGTGCCTTGCATTCATTCCATGTGTTGTATATGCCCGGCGTCTTCCCTTCCCACACCACGTAAAATTTTTGCTTCGCCATGATTCTCCAACCGCCTTTTGATTAAAAATTTTATATTGTTCTTAGCCGAAAAAAGCACCCCCGCGGGTGCTTTTTTGTCAATGTCCGGTCTCCCCGGGTTTTAATCCTGCGGCGCTTTATTCGCCCAGATCCACGTTGTGGTAGACCTGCTGCACATCCTCCAGGTCCTCCAGCACGTCGATAAGCTTCTCGAATTGGGCTTGAACATCCTCTTCGAGGGTAACGTCGTTCTGGGCCAGCATGGTCAGCTCGGCAACGGTAAACTCGGTTACGCCAACAGCCCGGAGGGCATCCTGCACGGCGCTGAATTGATCCGGTGCGGCGTAGATGATGACGGATTCTTCCTCCTGGACGATGTCCCGGGCATCCACATCCGCCTCCATCAGAATCTCCAGCACCTCTTCCTCGGTTTTATCGGCTACCCCGATAACCGCAGCCGCATCGAACATATAGCTGACGGAGCCGCTGACGCCCAGGTTGCCGGCGTTCTTGGTGAAGGCGGAGCGCACCTCGGCGGCTGTGCGGTTCACATTGTTCGTCAAGGCATCGACGATGACCATGGACCCGTTGGGTCCGAAGCCTTCATAACGCAGCTCCTCGTAGGTTTCATCGGAGTTGCCACGCGCCTTTTCCAGGGCGCGGTCAATGATGGCCTTGGGCACATTGTAGATTTTGGCCCGTTCCAGCACCACCTTCAAGGCACGGTTGGATTCGGGATCAGGCTCGCCACGCTTGGCCACCACATAAATTTCACGGCCGAACTTGGCATAGACCCGGCTGGTGTTTTTGTCCTTAGAGGCTTTCTTTTCTTTAATATTATTCCACTTACGACCCATACGTTTAATCGCTCTCTTTCGTGGCTGATCTGTTAAGCCCGTTGGCTTAAAAACTAATAATCCTATCTATTATATCCCGGAAAGCGGACAGGAGTAAACCTCAGAATCCGGTTTTTGGAAGATGTGTGAGATTGGCGGCATAAAACCCCCTGCTAACTCAATATCAATAAGTAAGTGAGTTTTACCATAATCCTTTTAGAGCCCTCGAATTTGGCTTTGACAATTTCGAGGCTGTCCCAAACTTTATCCGGCCTGCGGCTTGGACTTTAGTTTTCCGTATAGGACTATCCCAAACCGGAAATCAGTAGTAAGATAAAAATTGTAGTCATTTTTTGCCTCGCCAAAAAGGAGTGAGACCATGAGCATTCCCGTTCTGATCTTGAGCGGTTTTCTGGGCAGCGGCAAAACCACGCTCCTGCTGGAGCTTCTGGCAGAAACGCGTTCCCGGGGCCTCAAGCCCGGCATTCTGATGAATGAGCTGGGCAAGATGGATGTGGATGGCGAAATCGTCGGCGAAGCCTCCCAGGCATCCGTGGCCAAGCTGCTGGACGGATGCGTATGCTGCAGCAAAAAAAGCGAGCTGTCCGGCAGCATCCAGGAGCTCTTGCGCCAAAAGCCGGACGTGCTGTTCGTGGAGCTTACAGGAGTCGCCAATCCCGAGGAAGTAGTAGATGCGCTTACGGAGCCGGCGCTTCTTGGCCGTGTTCTCCTCAAACAAATTGTCACCCTGCTGGATGCGGAATATACACTGGAGTACAACAGCATTTTCGCCTCGGACAAGGATCTGGTCCGGACATTGCGCCGGCAGATGGAGGTGGCCGATCTGATCGTGGTCAACAAGACGGACCTAGTGGATGCCCATATCCTCCAGAAAATTGAGAAAACCGTCCGCAAGCATAATCCGTTCGCTCCATTGCTGTATACGCAGCGGAGCAAGCTGGATTTGGATATTCTGCTTCGTGGGATTGAGCCTGCTCCCGAAGGTGTGCCTCAGACACGGCAGCCCTTCAAGGTGGTCAAGGGAACGGCAGCAGCCGGGTCCCGCGTGAAGGAACCGGCTCCGGAAGAGACTGCCCGCCGGCATCAGGCTTCCTTCTCCCGCATCCGCACCTTTACCCTCAAGCCGCCTGAGGATTATGCGGTCCCCCCGGCCAAGCTTGAGCAATTCCTGGGCCAATGGGGCAACCGGCTCCTGCGGGCCAAGGGCTACCTGCCGCAGCCCGGCAATGCTTCCCGCCGTTTGCTGCAGTATGCAGGTAAGCGGATTACCTGGTCCTCCAGCACCTACTTAGGCGAGCCTTATCTGGTGCTGATCGGAATGGATATAGATGAAAACGAGCTGCTGACTGAATGGGAGGCATTAATGCCTGGAGCAGAGGTTCCTTCTTTTTGGAAGAGATAGTCTGTTGATGCCCGGAAGAGGTTTGACAAACCCTCTCCGGGCATTTTATACTTCAACTAATAGTAAAATTTACTGGAAGATGGTCATCATTTATGAACTTTTTGCAATCTGTCGATATCCAATCCTTCAAAACCATTTTTCTCTCCATTGTACTTGAGGCATCGCCTTTTCTTATTGCCGGAGTGCTGGTTTCGTCCTTGCTTCAAATCTGGCTTTCGGAGCGGATGCTGCAGCGGATTATCCCGCGTAATCCCCTGATAGGGCTGCTGTCTGTTTCCCTGCTGGGCATTGTGTTTCCGGTTTGCGAATGCGGCATCGTCCCTGTAGTCCGCCGCCTCATCAAAAAAGGAATGCCCGCCTATCTGGGCATAGCCTTTATGCTGGCAGCACCGGTAGTCAATCCGATCGTGTACGCCGCCACCTTCGCTGCCTTCCGGACAAAGCCGGAAATGGCTTGGGAACGGATGGGCCTGGCCTATGCGGTTGCGGTTCTGGCAGGTTTGTTCATTTACCTTCTGGCGGATGGCAATCCGCTGAAGCGGAGCCGGGAGGATCTTACAGGGGGAACCCCTGCTGACAGCAAGCTGACCTGGTCAGGCTGGGCGGAGCATTTGCTGAATGAATTTTTTGACATGTCCAAATATCTGCTGTTCGGCGCTTTTCTCGCCGCCTCTCTCCAGGTGCTGGTTTCCCGGAGTGTGCTGGTGGACATCGGCTCGGACTCCCTGACAGCCTATCCGTTTATGATGGGATTGGCCTATGTCATGTCTCTATGCTCCACCTCCGATGCCTTCGTGGCTGCCTCCTTCAGCAATGTGTTCGCCAAAGGGCCGCTTCTGGCATTTTTGGTCCTTGGCCCCATGCTGGATTTCAAATCTACCCTGATGCTGTTGTCCTCTTTCCGGACCCGGTTTGTTCTGCTGCTGGTGGGGCTTCTTCTGGTATTGGTCTGGTTGGGTGCAGCTGTTGCCGGAACACTTTAACCTCGAGGAGGATTGCTATGAGCCCGCGCAAGCTGGGAATCCATTATTTTTTACGGACAGGCATACTGGCGTTTTTCGCTTATTACATCCTCCGCCTCGTGAAGAATGACCAACTGGTCATCTACATTGGCCCGCGGAAGCAA
>JAQSYT010000172.1 GCA_029256065.1 Paenibacillaceae bacterium | reverse complement strand
CACATAAACAAAACCATAAAAAAACACATGACAGACGTAAACACCAGCGCTTCTTTTTTGTTTCTCCCCATGGGACAACTCCTTTATCTCTATTGAGAATCGTTTTATACTGGATTATCATAACGAATATATTCCGATAATGTCAACCTAGTTTACAAAACTTCGGCTAAAGGAGAATGTCATGATGAGTGATGTCAAACGTTCTTTGGGTCTCATTGATCTGATCAGCGAAAAGCATATGGAGCTGCGCAAAAAACTGCATGAGGCAAGCGGCCAGCCGGTGAACAAGTCGGAGGCGCATATCCTGGCTGTGCTGGAGGCGAACGGGGTGCTGACCCTATCGCAGATCGGCCGGCTGATCGGCATGACCCGGCAGGGGGTTCATAAATATATGCAAGGCCTGCAGGATGCCGGACTGGTGCAGCCTGCCCCGGCGGAGGGCAATGCCCGGGACCGCCGTATGGAGCTGACCACGCAGGGACGGGAGACCGTACGGCTGCTGGCGGAAACGAAAAAACGGCTGGAGGAGCAAATCGTTTCCCGGCTGGGGGTAGCGGAGACGGAGCATTTGCTTCGTGTGCTCCGGGAGAATTGGCTGCCGTAGAAGAGGAGGTTCGCCCGATGTCCTTTACACTTTCACAGCTGTACAGACCGCTAACGGCACAGCCCTTCCGGAGGGATGCCGGCTACCGGGAAATTCCGCCTTCTCCCGCTTTTTCTCCTTACATCTGCTGCTTCTGGGGCAGCGTCTCCGGAACCGGCGCCGATAGGGGCTGGAATATGGAAGAGCCGGCGGCCAAACCTTCACCCGCATCCGGGCTGCGTGTGATCCCGGATACCTGCATGGATATTATCTTCAACGTCGATTGCCCTACCGGCCGGGTGGGCGCATTCTTTTCCGGCATCCAGGAACGGAGCTTTGCCGCCGGACAGGGGGAGAGACCGCCTGGAACGGAAACCTTTGCTATCCGCTTTTATGCATGGGCGGCGGGGCTTTTTGCCGATGAGTACATGAGCGGGGCATTGGCGGGATACGGCCAGACGGAGCGGTATTTTCCCGGATTGGAGAAAAATCTGGCCGGGGGGCTGGGCAGGCTCCGGGGGCTGGAGGAGCGTGCCGCTGCGGCGGAGCGGGTTCTCGCAGCCAAGCTGGACGGCATGCGGTCACAGCCCGCCCCTTTGCTGAACGGTTTATACAAGATGATAAAGGACACCGGCCGCACCTCCGTGGAGGAGGCTGCCGCCTACGCCTGTATCGGCCAACGGCAGTTCGAACGCCTGTTCAAGCAATGGACGGGGTTATCTCCCAAAAAAATGTCTGATCTCATCCGCTATCAATCTTTATGGAGAGACTTGGTATCGGGGCGTATGCAGCCCCAGGACGCGGTAATGCGGTACGGCTTTGCCGACCAGGCGCACATGGTGAACAGCTTCCGTCAATATCATGGGACAAGTCCGGGCCGTGCCGTGGAACTGGCATGGGCAGACAGGCGGATGTCGGGTTTTTGCAATACGAATGACTGTCAAGATGGTAGCATGGGAGAAAGCCGGTAAACCGGAATTGAAGCTGAAGGAGCGATGATCTCATGCTGTTGGAAAAAACAAGGGAGTTTATATACCGCCATGCCCGTCCGCTGGAACTGGCCAGATGGCAGTATCACTTTGAAGACGGCTCGCGGGAGTCTGTATTAACAGCGCTGGACGTCTATCAAAATGAAGATGGGGGCTTTGGCCACGGGCTGGAGGCGGACAGCTGGAATCCCCATTCCACTCCCCTGCAAACCTGGGCGGCGACGGAGCTTCTGCTGGAGCTTGGCGGCGCGGAGAGGGGAGACCCCGTTGTATCCGGCATCCTCCGGTATTTGGAGAGCGGAGCCGGTTTTGATGGTACCGTCTGGGCCAGCACCGTACCATCCAACAATGATTTTCCCCATGCCCCCTGGTGGCATGACAGCAGTGAAGCTCCCACAAGGCCCAACTACAACCCCACGGCAAGCCTGGCCGGTTTTATCCTCCTCTATGCGGAGCCCGAAACCGCCTTGTATGGGTTGGGTCAGCGCATCTGCAGGGAGGCGGTGGAGCAATTTCTCCGGTTGGAGCAGGAGGAGATGCATGCCGTGGTCTGTTATGTCCGGCTCTGGGAATACGGCCAGGCGGCAGGCTTCCCGGAGGGTGCGGATTGGAACGCACTGGAGTTGAAGCTGGAGCAGCAGATCGGGTTATGCTTGGAAAAGGACTATTCCAAATGGGCAACGGGGTATGTCTGCAGGCCCTCCCATTTTCTAAACTCCCCCAAAAGCCGTTTTTATCCGGCGATCAAGGAATGGGCGGATGCGGAATGCGGGGTGATCCGCTCTACCCGGCTTGCGGACGGCAGTTGGCCGGTTGTCTGGAGTTGGGGGGCATATCCCGAAGAGTGGTCTGTCAGCCGTACCTGGTGGAAAAGCGTTAAAGCTCTGGAATCTCTCTTGGACCTGCGGCACTTTTCCCGGCTATAGGTCTTCCCGGAGGAGAATATTTGATTAAAGCTGATTTCTCCGCTGTTCCGGACCATTCCTTGGCCTGGACTTCCATGGTTTCTATTGTAAATAATGTGACATCTGTGCTATACTTCTATAGGTGATGTTGGATACTGCACGACGGTCGAGAGTGGGGAAACCCACTCTTTGCTCTTTGAATAGGGACTTTTACGTGAAAAAGCATGTATTTACGCATTTTTCATTGGGGGGCCCTCAACAAGCTGCAGGGAAACAATAAGCAGAAATAACCGCGTATGAGGGGGCATTGTGTTTTGAGCTTGCAGATAAAATCGGCAGTTGAAAGCATGGTCAAGCCGTTTCTCGACGAAAACGGTTTTGAACTGGTGGATATTGAGTACGTAAAAGAAGGAAGCAACTGGTTCCTCCGGGTTTACGTGGACAAGGATGGCGGCATCGACATCGACGATTGCAGCAGGATCAGCGAATACGTAAGCGAAAAGCTGGATGAGAACGATCCGATCGCTGGCGCTTACTTTCTAGAGGTCTCCTCTCCGGGGGCCGAACGGCCGCTGAAGAAGCCGGCGGATTTCGTGAAGGCGGTTGGCAAGCACGTATTTGTCACCACTTATGAGCCGGTGGACGGACACAAGGAATTTGAAGGCTTGCTGGAAGCTTATGACGAGGCGGGACTCAAGATTAGAGTGGGCAAGAAGAGCCACAGCATCCCCTCCGCGAAGCTGGCCAGCGCGCGTTTGGCCATCGTGTTTTAACACATAACGACAATGGACGGTTGCACATCGAAAGGAGGGATTCCATTCCCATGAATGCTGATTTTATTGAAGCTCTGTCGGAATTGGAAAGAGAAAAAGGAATTGGCAAGGACATTTTGTTGGAGGCTATTGAAGCGGCGCTGATCTCCGGATATAAGCGCAATTTCAACACTGCCCAGAACGTGCGGGTAGACATCAATAAAATGACCGGCCTCATTAAGGTGTATGCACGGAAGACGGTGGTGGAGAATGTGCTGGACCCGCGGATGGAGATTTCCGTGGAAGCCGCCCGCCAGGTCAGCCCCAGCTACACCCTGGAGGATATCGTCGAGATTGAGGTTACGCCCAAGGATTTCGGACGGATTGCCGCACAAACGGCCAAGCAGGTGGTGACCCAGCGGATCCGCGAAGCGGAGCGCGGCTTGATCTACAATGCCTACATTGACAAGGAAGAAGACATTGTCACCGGCATTGTGCAGCGGCAGGACATGCGCAACCTGTACGTGGATCTGGGCAAGGTGGAGGCAGTGCTGCCCGTTGGCGAAATGATGCAGGGCGACAAGTTCACCCACGGCGACCGGGTTAAGGCGTACATCACCAAGGTGGAGAATACCACTAAGGGGCCCCAAATCATTCTTTCCCGGACCCATCCCGGCCTGCTTAAGCGGCTGTTCGAGCTGGAGGTGCCGGAAATTTACGACGGCGTTGTAGAAATCCGTTCCGTTGCCCGGGAAGCAGGCTTCCGCTCGAAGATTGCCGTTCATTCCCGGAATTCCGAGGTTGAGCCGGTGGGCTCCTGCGTCGGCCCTAAGGGTGTCCGTGTGCAGACCATCGTTAATGAGCTGAAGGGAGAAAAAATCGACATTGTGCGTTGGTCCGAGAATGTGGACGAATACGTGGCCAATGCGTTGTCCCCTTCCAAGGTAGTAGAGGTCAATGTCTTCGAGAGCGAGAAAATGTGCCGGGTGATTGTGCCCGATTACCAGCTCTCCCTGGCAATCGGTATTAAGGGTCAGAACGCCAGACTGGCAGCTAAACTGACGGGCTGGAAGATTGACATCAAGAGCGAGACGCAAGCCGAGCAGGAATACGGCCGGCCCAGAACCTCTTCCGAGCTGATGCACCAGGATTCGGTAAGCATCGACTAGCCGCCTGGAGCAAGGAGCTTAAACTTGCGGCAAACAGGTGGTGGAACAGTGAAACCTAGAAAAATCCCTCTCCGGAAGTGTGTAGCCTGCCAGGAGATGAAGGCTAAGAAAGAACTTATCCGCGTTGTCCGCACCCCGGACGAACAAATTCTCATAGATTTGTCGGGAAAAAAATCCGGACGCGGCGCTTATTTGTGCGGCAAGGCCTCCTGCTTCAAGCTGGCGAAGAAAAGCAAAGCGCTGGATAGAGCCTTGAAGCAGGCTGTCAGTCCGGATATTTATGACCAGTTGGAGCAGGATTTCACACGGGTGGAGGATGAGTTCCACGCCCTGAAAGAATTGGAGCCTGATGATGAATAATAAGTCATTGTCTACATTGGGGCTTGCCATGCGTGCGGGAAAGGTGCTGGCAGGCGATGATACTGTGTTGAAGGCGGTCCGTTCAGGCGAAGCCAAGCTGGTGATTCTGGCTGAGGACGCTGCTGCCAATGCGCAGAAAAAGTACAGGGATAAATGCTCACATTACCAAATTCCGCTATTGGAGTATGGCACCCGTCTTGAGCTTGGGGCGGCGGTGGGCAAGGTTGACCGGGTGGTCCTGGCCGTGACGGATGACGGATTCGCCGGCAGAATCGCCCAGCGCTTGGCAAAACCTGCGGAGGTGGAAGAACATTGACAAAACAGGACAAACAGGATAATAAAGACAAGCTTAGAGTTTATGAGTACGCTAAAACTTTAAATATGAGCAGCAAGGAGATTATTACTATTCTAAAAAGACAGGGAATTACCGTAAACAATCACATGAGTGTGCTGGAGCCCAACATGGTTGGCTCCGTGGAACAATTTTTCCGTGACGTAAAAGCCAATGCGGCAGCCAAGCGGGTGGCAGAGACCTCTGGTAATGTAGCAGCATCCACACCGCCTGCTCCAGAGAAGAAGCAGGCCTCCATGGTGCAGGCGCAGCCTGCCAAGTCCGAAACTCCTGCAGCAAGCACAGAAGCGGCCGCCAAGCCCCAGCAGTCCGAGGAAAGCGCAGCTCCTGCTCCACGGGCACCGGAGGCTTCTGCACCGGCAGAGCGCCGCGAAGGTCAAAGCAGTGGTCAAAGCAGCAGCCAAGGCGGCTATCAACGCCGTGAAGGTCAAGGGAGCAGCCAAGGCGGCTACCAACGCCGTGAGGGCCAAGGCAGCAGTCAAGGCGGCTACCAACGCCGCGAAGGTCAAGGCAGCAGCAGTCAAGGAGGCCAAGGCGGCTATCAACGCCGTGAAGGTCAAGGCAGCAGCGGTCAAGGAAGCCAAGGCGGGTATCAACGCCGCGAGGGTCAAGGCAGCAGTGGTCAAGGAGGCCAAGGCGGGTATCAGCGTCCAGGAGGCCAAAGCAGCCAAGGCGGACAGGGTGGTCAAGGCGGCTACCAACGCCGTGAAGGCCAAGGCAGTGGCGGTCAAGGAGGCCAAGGCGGCTATCAACGTCAAGGCAGCAGTGGTCAAGGAGGCCAAGGTGGCTATCAGCGTCCAGGAGGCCAAGGTGGACAGGGTGGTCAAGGCGGCTACAATCGCCAGGGCGGTCAAGGTGGAGGCCAAGGCGGCTACAATCGCCAGGGTGGTCAAGGAGGCCAAGGAGGCGGCCAAGGCGGGTACAATCGCCAAGGTGGTCAAGGAGGTCAAGGCGGAGGCCAAGGCGGGTACAATCGCCAGGGTGGTCAAGGAGGTCAAGGCGGAGGCCAAGGCGGCTTCCAACGCCGTGATGACCGCAGCCCCGGACTGGGTGCTATGGCATCGGCACTGCAATCGGCAGGTGCGCCTGTTACCAGCTCCCCTACACGCAGAAACAACGACCGGGACAAAACCCGTGGTGAGCACGGCCGCAATGACTATCAAGCCAGAAAACCCGTTCAAGATAAGCCGATCCGTGTTCCAACCAATGTATCGGCGGATGACGATATTGTGCTTGATCTTCCAGCAGCGGGCGCAGCCAAGGTAGGCAGCGGCAAACGCGGCAAGCCGGCACCCAAACGCTCCGATGACCGCGGCGGCAACAACCGTTACGGCAGAGGCCGCAATCAGCAGCAAAATACGGTCAGGAAGGAAAAAGTGGACAATACACCTAAAAAGGTTATCGTCCGCGGCACCATGACTGTTGGTGAATTTGCTAAGCTCTTGCACAAAGACGTTTCCGAACTGATTAAGAAGCTCCTGTTCCTTGGCGTAATGGCAACTATTAACCAAGAACTGGATTTGGATACCATTCAGCTGCTTGCCACCGATTACGGTGTGGAAGTGGAACTGAAGATTCCTGTGGACGAAACCAATATTGAAGCAACTGAAGAGAATGATGATCCGGCTGATCTTCTGGAGCGTCCTCCGGTTGTGACCATCATGGGCCACGTTGACCACGGTAAAACAACCCTGCTTGATGCAATCCGCCACACCAACGTGACGGAAGGCGAAGCAGGCGGCATTACCCAGCACATTGGTGCTTATCAAGTGGAAATTAACGGACGCAAAATCACTTTCCTGGATACACCGGGCCACGAAGCCTTTACATCCATGCGTGCCCGCGGAGCACAAGTAACGGACATTACCATTCTGGTGGTAGCAGCCGATGACGGCGTTATGCCTCAAACCAAGGAAGCCATTGCCCATGCCAAAGCGGCCAAGGTGCCGATTATCGTAGCTGTTAATAAGATTGATAAGCCGGATGCCAACCCGGACCGCATTAAGCAGGAATTGATGGAATTCCAGCTTGTGTCCGAGGAGTGGGGCGGCGATACCATTTTCGCTAACATTTCCGCCAAACAACGTACCGGTCTCGAGAATCTTCTGGAAATGATTCTTCTCGTGGCGGACGTACAGGAATTGAAGGCCAATCCCAACAAACGTGCCAGAGGCACCGTTATCGAAGCCGAGCTGGATAAGGGCAAGGGTCCGGTTGCGCGGGTACTCGTGCAGAACGGTACTCTAAAGGTAGGCGATTCCTTTATCGCCGGTAACACCTTCGGCCGTGTACGGGCCATGGTCAATGACAAGGGCAAGCGTCTGAAGGAAGCCGGACCTTCCACACCTGTGGAAATTACCGGTTTGACTGAAGTGCCGCAAGCCGGCGATATGTTCCTTGCCTTCGAAGACGAGCGCAAGGCACGGGAAATTGCCGAGAAGCGGACCACCAACCAGCGTCAAGCCGATATGGGTGCTAATACCCGGGTAACCCTGGACGATCTGTTCAAGCAGATCAAGGAAGGGGAAATCAAGGATCTCAACGTCATCATCAAGGGCGACGTACAAGGATCTGTTGAAGCACTCCGCGGCTCCCTGGAAAAGATCGAAGTGGAAGGCGCGCGTGTTAAGATTCTGCATGCCGGCGTAGGTGCTGTCACCGAGTCCGACATCATTCTGGCCTCCGCATCCAATGCGATTATCATCGGCTTTAACGTCCGTCCTGAACCTGCTGCTCTTGCAACTGCAGAGCAGGAGAAGGTTGATATCCGTCAGCACCGCGTTATCTACAAGGTAATTGAAGAAATCGAATCCGCGATGAAGGGGCTTCTGGACCCGGTATTCAAGGAAAGCGTTATTGGCCAGGCAGAGGTCCGCAACACCTTCAAGATTTCCAAGGTGGGTACAATTGCCGGTTGTATGGTCATCAGCGGCAAGATCGCCCGTTCCGCAGAGGCCCGCTTGATCCGTCAAGGCATCGTGGTTTACGAAGGCAAATTGGATTCCCTCAAACGCTTCAAGGATGACGCCAAGGAAGTGGCGCAAGGCTATGAATGCGGCATTACCCTTGACCGGTTTAACGATCTGAAGGAAGGGGATATTATAGAAGCATTTATCATGGAGACCGTAGAGAGGTGAGATAGGCATGGCCAAAATTCGCACCGGCCGGGTAGGGGAACAAATCAAGAAGGAGCTCAGCCTTATTCTGCAATCCGAATTTAAGGACCCGCGGATGGGCTTCACCACCATAACCGGTGTGGAGGTTACCAATGATTTTTCCCAGGCAAAGGTATATTTGAGCGTTCTTGGTTCCGACCAGGAACGCCAGGATACACTGAAGGCGCTGGAACGCGGCAAAGGCTTCATCCGCTCGGAGCTGTCCAAACGGGTAAGGCTTCGCATTGTTCCTGAATTGATTTTCCTCATCGACAGCTCGGTTGCTTACGGCAGCCGGATCGAAGAGCTTATTCACCGGATTAAAGAGGATACCGAATCATGAGCGCGCCCAACCCGTCTCCTCTGGCTGATGCCTACCGGCAGCAGCTGGAGGAAGCTAAGGCATTTATTCATGAGCATGACCACTTTTTGGTGGTGTCCCATGTGAATCCGGACGGAGACGCTATCGGCTCTACCTTGGCTGTAGGCCAGATGCTGCAGCTGCTTGGCAAATCCTTCGTGATGGTAAACGAAGGGGAGGTCCCCTTCAAGTTCTCTATGCTGCCCTGTTCCGGCGAGATTCTAAACTATTCCCGGCAGGCCAGCGGTTCTCCGCATCCTTCCTTCGATTGCATAATTGCGGTGGACTGTGCGGATTATCAGCGAATCGGATTGGTTAAGGAATGGTTTCATGCCGGTACACCGTTGTTGAATATTGATCACCATCCCACCAACGACGGCTTTGGCCGGGTCAATCTGATCCGCGCTGATGCCGCCGCCACGGCGGAGGTGCTTTATGATTTGGGGACACTTCTTTCCCTCGGTTGGACGAAGCCGCTTGCGGATTGCATCTACACCGGCCTTCTGACGGATACAGGCGGGTTCCGGTATTCCAATACTAGCCCCCGTGTTCTCAAGATTGCTTCCGAAATGCTGGAATATGGTGTGGACGGCAACGATTTGGCAGACCAACTGCTGGAGAAGCTGACCCTATCCCACGTAATGGTACTGCAAAAAGCGTTGGCTGCCTTGGATTTTTCTGCGGACAAGCGGATTGCCTGGGTCAGTGTTTCACTGCAGGATGTGGCGGATTCCCATGCCCAGAATGCCGACTTGGAGGGACTGGTTAACTACCCGCGGAATATTGAAGGCGTTGAAGTGGGCTTGTTGTTTAAACAGATCGACGGGGAAAAGTGGAAGGTCAGCTTCCGCTCCGCCGGGCTGGTGGATGTGGCTGCGGTTGCCCAGCATTTTGGCGGCGGCGGGCATATCCGGGCAGCAGGCTGCGCTGTAGAAGGTACGCTTGAAGAAATCGTGGAGAGAGTGCTCCAAGAAGTCCAAAGGGGGCTGTCATGAGTTTGGAAGGTGTCTTGCCCATTTGGAAGCCCGTTCAGTTTACTTCCCACGATGTGGTGGCCAAAGCCCGAGGCATACTCAAAATGAAGCGGATTGGACATACGGGTACCTTGGATCCCATGGTAACCGGTGTCCTTCCCTTATGCTTGGGGAGAGCGACCCGTCTGGTGGAATATATTCAGGAAATGCCCAAGGAGTACGAAGCAAGGCTTGTAATCGGATTGGCTACGGATACAGAGGATCTGACCGGCAAAGTCATTGAGAAAGCAAACAAGGTTACGGTCAATGAGCCGCAGATTCACGATGTGATGGGACGGTTTATCGGTGTAATTGAGCAGATTCCTCCCATGTATTCTGCAGTAAAGGTGGATGGCAAACGGCTGTACGAGCTTGCCCGCGGCGGTGAAGTTGTGGAACGCCAACCCCGCCAGGTGTCCATCCACAGCATACATATCCTTTCGTTGAAGCTGGATGTGCCTGAACCGGAGATTGTGTTCAGGGTCCGCTGCTCCAAAGGAACCTATATCCGGACACTCTGCTCGGATATCGGACGGGCACTCGGCTATCCCGCAGTGATGGCCGAACTGGTCAGAACGGGGACTGGCGGGATGACCCGGCAGCAATGCGCTACGTTGGAAGAGTTGGCGGAGGCAAGGCATCAAGGGGATGCAGAGTTAGCCCAATGGCTGATTCCAGCGGACCAGGCCATCTCTTTTTTTCCTGCTGTGGAGGTAGATAGCGTTGCGGCGTTACATGCCCGTCAGGGTAAAAAAATCCGTTTAGCCGGCCCTGTTTCTGAACAACCGGTGCTGGAATTACCGGAGCAGATGCGGAGTCTTAAGCGGGTGTACGGACCCGGTGCGGATTTTCTCGGCCTGTTCAGGCTGGAGGAAGACGGCCGGACGCTGGCGGCAGAGAAAGTGTTTTTGCCGGAAGCTTGATGAACCGGTTCAATAGGCAGGTGGAGAGAGTTGGAGATATTTCGTTTACAAGCAAAACCGGCTGCGATTGCCCCCATTATTGAAGCCGGCCTATCCCAGGTTATGGCTATTGGGGATTTTGACGGCGTCCACTCTGGACACCATAAGGTGCTCCAGGCTGCTGTGGAGGCCGCCGGACAAGAGGA
>JAQSYT010000171.1 GCA_029256065.1 Paenibacillaceae bacterium | reverse complement strand
CTTAATGGTGCGGAAGGTCCATTGGGCTTCATCCCCGGGATGGCGCCAATGAATGAGATTATCATGATCCTTCTTGCCCGTATCATACCGAAGGGATGGACCGGCAATCTCCGCATCAAAGGCGCCGAAGGCATCCAACTGCTCCTCTGCCTGAAGCAGGCGCACCGGATTCGCGTCCGGCTCCCCCGCGAATTCTACAGCCACCACAGGCACCACAGCTCCGGTTGGACGGGACGGCAAAATAATCTCTGCATCATGCGGGCTCAGGCGGCTCACGGCCAGCTCCTCCCTCCTGGGATCAGCCAGCATATAGGCCCGGTCAATCGGGTTGCGCAGCCCGGGGATAACCAGCCTGCCGGTTTCCGGCCAATCCAGAATATACAGATACAGCCTGCTGCCCTTCCGGGTACAGCGTCCCCAGGCCGGCTTGCCGATAGGGCTTTCTACGGTTCCATACACCGCTTCGCTGTTTTGACCCATCCACTCGCCGATTTCCTCCAGCAGCTCAATGGATTTGGGGTCGAAGGCTCCGCTGCCCATGGGACCTACATTGATCACGAAATTGCCGTTTTGGCTCAGCGCATCGGCCATCTGGCGGAGGACCTCCTCCGCTGTTTTCCAATTGGTATCCATAACCTTGTAGCCCCAGGAATCATTCAGGGTGTTGATGGACTCCCAATCCTTCCGTGGTACACGGACATGGGGCTGGTTGTCCGAGGTATTGCCGTAATCCCCGAAGGGCTCCCGCCAGACTCTCCGGTTCACCAGACAATCCGGCTGGACCTCACGGACCTGCTGCAGGAAGGCTGCTCCCTGCTCCTCCGTCAGCTTGTGGCCGCAGTCAAACCACATCAAGCCGATCGGACCATATTTTTCCAGGAGTTCTTTCACCTGAGGCAGGGCAAAGGACTGCAGATAATGCTCGTACCGGCTGCGTTTATCCCCGTCCCCGATCCAGCCCTCCACCTCGTCATAAGCCCCAATGTTGCCGGGATAATCCCAGGTATTCCCCTGTGAATCGGGATGATGCCAATCCATGGCATGGGAATAGTAAACGCACAGCTTCACGTCCTCCTCCCTGCAGGCAGCCGCCAGCTCCTGAAGCGGGTCGCGGCCAAAGGGGGTCCGACTGGTAATCTTATAATCGGACAGCGCCGTGTCATACATAGAGAAGCCCTCATGATGCTTGGCGGTGAAAATCAGGTACTTCAACCCCACCCGTTTGGCCAAACTGGCCCATTCCCCCGCGTCAAACCGCTCCGCCGTCAGCTCCTCCGCCAGCTTCTCATACTCCCATGCGGGAATGCGGGCACGGAGCATCAGATGCTCGGCATAGGTGGCCTTGATTTCCTCGCCCTTCCAGATCCCGCCCGGGATGGAATACAGGCCCCAGTGGATGAACAAGCCTACCCGCGCTTCCCGCCACCAGGCCATTCTGGCATCATGCTCCGCTCCCGAAACCGCCGGTCCCCCGGCGGATTCCAGCTGCTCCTCATTGTCCATCAAATCCTCTTTATGTTCCAAGACTCTTCCTCCTGTCCTGAATAACCTGTTCCGCAGGCATCATCATAATCATTCTGGTTCCCTTGTCCGGTTCACTCTCAATTCGCAAGCCGTACTCCTCGCCGAAGACCATCTGGATGCGCCGGTGCACGTTTTGAATGCCGATGCCGCCGACTCCCTGCTTGCCTGCGTCATCCCGGTCCGCCAGCCGGTTGGCTCCCAGCTGCTCACGAAGCTCCTTAAGCTTCTCTTCTTCCATGCCAACACCGTTATCCTCCACGCTGACCCAGAAAATACCGTCGTCCTCTCCCGCATCGATCCGGATCCTATGATAATCCTCCACTCCGTCGGGGAAAGCATGGTGGAAGGCATTCTCCACCAATGGCTGCATGGTCAGACGGACCATGCTCCGCAGGAGGTAATCGGGATGAATGGCCACATCCGCCTCGAACTCCCGCCCGATCCGGTGCTGGAGCACCACCAGATAATGCAGCACATGCTTCAGCTCATTGGCTACCGTAATCTCCTCCACATTCACCTGGACGGAATACCGGAGCATATAGGACATAGCCTTGACGATCTCGCAGATTTCCTTGGAGTTGCGGATGGCGGCATAACACACAATCGTTTCCAGCGTATTGTACAGAAAATGCGGATTAATCTGCAGCTGCAGAGATTGCAGCTCCGCCTTCTGCCGCTCCATGCGGCTCTCCTGGTCCCGCAGCTCCGCCTCGTACACCTCGCGGACCAGCTCCGACAGTCGGTTGACCATCAGATTGTAGCGGCTCATCAGCTCCACAATCTCATCCCGGTATTCCGGCAGGGGAATGGTGGCCCAGTTGCCCTTTTCCGTCTGCTGCATGGCTTTTTTCAGCATCCGGATGGGTCCGGTTATGGCCTTGGTATAGCTGTAGGCCAGCCATAAGGCCAGAATCAGAGTAAAGCAGCCCACCAAGATGGCTGTAGTGCGGATAGCGTCAACGGGGCTGCGTGCCTCCTTCAATGACGTGGACACCACCAGCCGCCAATTACCGTAAGCGGAATGCCGGCTCATATACATCCGCGCATCCTTGCCCTTGCCGGAAACAAACACCTTCTCCCCGGCCTCCAGCACCTGCAACCGCACAGGCTCCGGCAGGCTTTGGCCGATAAGCGCCGCGTCCGGATGGTACACATAGTTCCCCTGCTCATCCGCAATGAAAAAATAACCGTTCTCCCCCAGGTCGATGCCTTTCCACAGACTGGACAGCTCGGCAGCTGGCAGTTCAATGGAGAGAATGCCCTGGGGCTCCGAGGAGGCCAGCCCCCGGATACGGCGGACCAGGGTCAGCATCTGGTTTTGCTGGTCAGGCAGGATGCTGTGGTTCAGCACGTTCAGATTGCCGTCCTTATCCGTAGCGTTTTTGTAGAATTCCAGCTGTTTGCCGATCTCCTCGCCCTTGAAGGATTCCCCGTTGATGCCGTTAAAAAAATACAGGGCATTACCGTTGAAGCTAATCAGCGAAATGCTGGAGATTTCCGGGTTGCGCACAAAGGCCGGCTCAATTCCCAGCTCACGGATATACTTACGCAGCTCGTAGAAAGGATACCCGTTCTCTCCCGTAGGAAGGTCGATAAACCGCTTCACATCATTGCTGTTCAGCAAGGAGACCATGGACCGCTCGTAGGAGCGGATATATAAATCTGTATGGTGCACTGCGTTGCCCACCACCTGGGACAGCTGACTCTCCACCAATTGGGTCAGCTGCCCGGAGGAGGCCCGGTAGGTGAAGATGCCTACACCGCCCAGGGAAAGCAGAATCACCACCAGATATGACAGAAACAGCTTTTGGTACAAACTGAGGTTTCTCATTTGATCCCCAGTGAAGCCCGGTATTCGGAAGGAGACTGGCCGTATATCTTTTTGAAGGTTTTGGTGAAATGGGGGTAGTCGTCATACCCCACCTCTGCGGCAATATCCACGGTTCTCATATGGGGAACCGCCAAGAGCTCCCGGGCCTTCTCCATCCGCCTGTGGATGCGGTAGCTGATGAAGGTTTCATTGGTGATTTTTTTGAAAAGAGCGCTGAAATAGGTGGGGGTAATGCCCACCATATCGGCCACCTCCTTCAAGGTAATCTCCAGGGAAAGATGGGTGTCGATATAGGTTTTGGCTTCCTCCATAGGGTCCTTGAAATTGCCCCGTCTTTGGGCAAGCAGATCGGCTATGCAGTTCTTCAGCCGCTCCTCCAGCTCCGTAAACACCTCCGGACGGGTATGACCCTCCAGCGGCAGGGCAATCCCGCGGTGAAGAGGCCTGCTTTTGTCTGTAAACCTGCGCTGCAGCTGGGACAGGACATCTCCCAGCAGCTCCTTCAGCTGCTGAACAGAAAGCTGCGCGCCATGCTCTCTCCATTCCTCCGTCAGCCGACGGATTTCATCCTGCTGCAAGGACCAAACAGCCTCCTCCAGACGCTCAATCCATCCCAGATAGCGGGAGGCCGGAATAAATCCCGGAGTACCGGAATGAAGCAGCTTGTCCAATACCTCGTGCAGATCCGGGGGCGTAACCGGTTTCAGCAAATAATGCTTGACGCCGTATTCCAGACATTTCTGGGCATAATCAAAATCGCTGTAGCCCGAAACGACAACCTTTAATATATGAGGGTAAAGCTCATGCACCCGTTTGCATAATTCCAGCCCGTCCATACGGGGCATCCGGATATCTGTCATCAGTATATCCGGCTCGGACAGCATGATTTTCTCCAGCGCCTCCAAGCCGTTTCCGGCAGTGTCCGCCGATTCCAGCCCATGGGGGTAATCCAACACCATCTTTTTCAATCCGCTCCGGATGATCGGCTCATCATCTACAACAAGCAGTCTCATATGCCAAAGCCGCCACCTTTCCTTCCACCCGTCTTGACACGAGTGTACATGGTTCAGGCGGAATGGGCAAACACCCGCAAACCGCCCTCCTTCATCATAAGCCGGTTTTGCAGCCGGTTACATGGGGAAATCCGGGGGCGGCTTGTGTTTTTTTATGATGCGTCTGTTGCCCGGCCGGCTCTATTCCTCTGCGATGGGGATCACCTGGTTCCAGGTATGGGTGGCATGGCGGAATCCTCCGGGCCCATTGGCTACAGCGGCGAACAGATGGGTAGGCTTCCCGTTCTGGAACAGAATGAACGGACGCTCCAGGTTGCCCATGGTCTGAACGGTGCCGTCATCCCACCGGATGGTGCGGGAATAGGATTTGGGCGAATCCGACAGCCTCCAGTGCAGCCCGTCCGGGGAAACGGCGTGAATCCCGCCATGCTTTTCCCCGCACAGATTGCCCTCCATATCCTTGGCAATCAGTTCGTAGCCGTGGCCGGTGTGCCGGATAAACGGGTCCTCAATATGGAATTCAGGAGGAAATACCGGTTCCTCCGACAGCACCCGGTACGGTCCGGGATAATGCTCGGCAGAGGCAACGCCAATGGTCATCTTCCCGTGAACCTGCCCCTCATAGCGCCTGGCCTTATAGATGAGGAGCGCCGAACCGTCCCCGCGGACACATGGGGCCGGATTGGAGGTCAGGAAGCTGTCGAATCGCCTCGGACGGGTGGGCAGAATAGGCGCGTCCATTCGCTCCCACGGTCCGAATACGCTTGTGGACACAGCAATGCCCACCCGTTTGTTGGCTCTGGCCACAATCACCCGGGGATCCTCCAGGTCCAGCACCTCTCCGGGAACCGGCTCCGGCAGGGGATGGGTGGAGCCCATGTAATACAGGATATAGATGTCACCGTGCTTGACAATATGGGGGTTATGAGTGGAGCGGCCGTCCCAATATTCCGCCCCCCGCGGCTTTAGGACCACCTCCTCCAGCACATACGGTCCCTCGGGACGGTCGGCGGAGGCGCGGACAATCTCCGAGCTGGTCAGCCAGCCCGGATGCATGGGCAGCCACTTGGGCCAGCGGGAGGCAAACAGGTGAAACCGCCCGTCCTCCCCCTGTACAGCAGAGCCGCACCAGACCCAATAGTCGTCCAGCCGGAAGCCGCCGTTCCGGGGGGCGGGCAAGAGCCGTTCCCCCAAATTGTTCAGCAGTTCACCGCTCATTGTCCGCCACCTCCGTGGATGTGAGCCTCCGGCGGCACTGGAAGAAGACAGTATGTGCCTTCCCCTTCAACAGCGAAGCACAGAACATCCTTATCATAAGAAGACGGCACAGCCCTGCCAGCCTGCGTCCAAACCTGCAGCGGCTGGCTGGATACGATCCGGCATTGCCCCGGTTGTGCGGCGCGGATCAGCGCCTGGGTCAGGCGGCCTTTGCGCCAAGCCATATCCACGGTATAGGCGCCTCTGGCCCGCAAGCCGGTAACCTCCCCGTTCCCCCAAGCCTGGGGCAGGGCCGGAAGCAGCTCCAGCAGTCCGCTGTGGGACTGGAGCAGCATTTCCGCTACAGCAGCAGTGCCGCCGAAGTTGCCGTCAATTTGGAACGGGGGATGGCAGTCCAGCAGATTGGGGTAGGTGGAGGTGCCCAGCAGCTTGCGGAAGTGGCGGTAGGCCTCTTCGCCGTCTCCCATCCGGGCTTGGAAGTTGATAATCCAGGCCCGGCTCCAGCCCGTATGCCCTCCTCCAGCGGCAAGCCTGCCGTCAATGGTCCTCCGGGCGGCCTCTACCAGCTCCGGCGTTCTGCGCTTATCCATCAGCTCTCCCGGATACAAGCCGAAGAGCTGGGAAATATGGCGGTGGCCCGGCTCTGCCTCCCCGTAATCCTCCAGCCACTCCATAATCTGCCCCCGCTCCCCGATCCGGGGCAGCGGAATCCGCTCCAAGGCGGCTTCCAGCCTGGCGCTTAAGCCGTCCGGCAAGCCAAGTGCTTTTTCCGCTTCCAGACAGGCGCCGAACAGGGTGCGGACAATCTGCAGATCCATGGACGGCCCCATGCACAAAGTCCCTTTTCCCCCGTCCGCCAAAAGGAACGAGTTCTCCGGGGAAACGGAGGGGCCTGTAATCAGGCGCCCCTGGCCGTCCCCCACCATATATTCCAGCAGAAACAGGGCGGCCTCCCTCATGATGGGATAGGCCCGGTCCGCCAGGAAGCCCCGGTCAAGCCCGAAGCGGTAGTGCTCCCACAGATGCAGGCACAGCCAAGCCCCTCCCATGGGCCAGATGGAGCAGGTGACGCGGATGCCCTCCACCATGGTTTCCCCCCACAGGTTGGTGTTATGGTGGGCCACAAAGCCTTGGCAGCCGTAAACCGTGGCCGCTGTTTTCCTGCCAGCGGGCAGCATCCGCTCAATAAGCCGGAACAGCGGCTCATGGCAATCGGCCAGCCCGCAGGTCTCCGCAGGCCAATAATTCATCTGCGTATTCACATTGATGGTATATTTGGACTCCCACGGCGGGGTGAAGCTGTCATTCCAGATTCCCTGGAGATTGGCGGCCTGGCTGCCGGGACGGGAGCAGGAGATGAGCAGATAACGTCCGTATTGGAAAAACAGCTCATCCAGCCCGTTATCCGCTCCGCCGCTGGCGGTCAATGCCAGCCTTTGGTCGGTGGGCAGGGACACCAGCTCAGACTGCAGCCCCGAGTTCGCCTGCGCCTCCTCAAGCCGCAGCGTAACCGTGCCGAACCTTTCCCGATACTCCGCAATATGCTCCTCCCGGACACGGGCATATCCCTTTTCCGCCGCATCCGCCAGACGGGCCAGACAGACCGCTTCGGGATCGGCTGAGTTGAAGGTGGATTCTGCCGCAATATACAGCGTCACTACCGGGGCCTTCTCCACGGACAAACAGTCTCCCACCGTCTCCACCCGGCCCCCTTCCGCCACCGCCTTCACCGCGCAGCAGAAGGAGATGCCGTCTCCCCCGCATTCTCCCCTCATCAGAATGGTATCGCTCCCGATGGCGGCCGAACCGCCGTCATAAGGACGGCGCATCAGATTGGCGCTGAAGGTCATGCCCTCCGCACTTTCATCCGTGAGCTGCACCACCATCACCTGGGCGGCGGCGCTGGCGAAATATTCCCGGCGGTGCCAGCCTGCTCGGGAACGGAAGCGGACACTGGACACTGCCGTTGCCAGGTCCAGATCCCGCTTGTAGTCTGCCGCCGCACCCGGGTCCGGCTCCAAAAACCACAGGAGCAGCTCCCCCAGCGGCACATAGGGCTGAAGATATTTGGGTGCCGACAGCATGGCCATCCGGGCCAGATGCTCCGCCTCCCGCTGGCGCCCGTCCATCAGCAGCCGGCGGATTTCATCCAGCCGTTCCAGAGCGGCGGGGCTGTCCGCATTCTTCGGTCCGCCATACCAGAGGGTGTCCTCATTCAGTTGAATCTTCTCCTGGAAGGGCATGCCGAATACCATTCCGCCCAGGCGCCCGTTGCCCAGGGGCAGCGCCTCGTCCCATTTGGAGGCGGGTTTGTCATACCACAGGCGCAGACGCCCGTTATCCATTGCTTCCATCCGTTTCATCCTCCTCACTGTTTACTCCCCTATCTGCAGAGGCAGCAGAATCACACGCTCCCCCTTCTCTGTTTCCAGCTCAAGCTGTTCCCCCTTGGCCTGCCCGGCAATACGGCCGTTGCGCACAACGGCAGCCGTTCCGGCTCCCCAGGGATTGGCGATGATGCAGGTCCCTCCCTGTTCGCTGTCAATAACCGCATACTCCACCCCTCCGGCAGCCAAACCCGCACTGATGACGAAGGCGCCTTCGGCCCTCAAGCGGCTGAAGCTTGCCGTTCGTCCATTGGGCCAGACAGGGAAGAGACGGACGACTCCATTCCGGCTTTGCAAAAGCATCTCCTGCAGCGCCACCGGGACAGCGGAGGCATTCTCAATTCCTCCGCCGCCGTGATGGAGGGACAGATTGGGCAAGGCTGTCGCTTCGCATTCCTTCCGCAGCCGCTCCAGCAGTATCTCCGGATCATAACCAACCCGGGCAGCAGTGGCATAATACGTGGGAAATGCGTTAAAATCGCTCCAGCGCTGCATTTCATCAATGGTATCCCGGGCAATGGCCAATAATGCCGGATCACTGTCCAGGCCGATCATCCCTGCAGGATACACATGCTGAACCGCAAGGGAATTCCGGTCATTCCAATCCATACCTTCTTCCGTCAGACGGAATACCCGGCGGCCGTTGCGCTCCATAACAGGATAACCGCTGAGATGCTTCAGTATATGCCGCCATGTCCCATGCATTTCCCCGTCCAGCTCCAGCTCTGCGCTCAGCTCAAGCAGCGCCTCCAGCAGCATCCGGATGAAGCCCAGGGACAGGATCGGGTTCTTTTTGTCCATGGACCGCTCGTGGATATCATCGTCATAGATGACATACCGGCCATCCTCAAGCACCAGGTAATCCTCCCAGAATGCGGCGGCCTCCCGCAGGTACGGATAGACCTTGCGGGCATAGGCCATGTCCCGGGTGTACCGGATATGCATCAGCAGGTTCACGGCGGCAAAGGAGGCATTGGATTTCTGCCCGTGGAAGAACATGGAGCAGATCAGCCCCTCCGGCCCCAGCTCCACCGGCATGTAGATGCCCCGGCAGCCCAGCTTTTCCCGGGCAAACCGTTTTCCCCAAGGAAGAAAATCCAGCAGGGGCTGGCAATAGGAATCAGCCAGGGCGGTCCGGTTGCCGGCATAAAGACCCCAGAACGGGGCTTCGTAGTTGTAGTTCATGGTGTAGGAGCCTGTCCACCCCGGACGGTCCGTGGTGATCCAACTGCCGAACAGGCCCGGCGGGTGTTTGCCGCCTCTGATGCAGGAGCCGAGAATGTAATAGGAGCCGTAATAATATTTTTCCAGCACCGGGTCCCCGATCTCAATGGCAGAGGCCGACCAAAACCCTCTCCACCAGCTGCGGTGGGCCGCCTTCAGCTCCCGGATAGCCTGGTCATCAGCCGTATGGGCCAGTACCTGACGGCGGGCTTCGGCGGAATAATCCGGCGTCTCCCGGCTGCTGACCAGGGCAGTGACAATGGTGATCCGCTCACCGGCCTGCAGCCGCACCGAAGCCTCCACGTTCTGGAAGCGCCACTCGTACTCCGCCTGTCCGCCGGTCAATCCCACAGCCGCCGCCACCCGCCTTGTCTCCGGCAGGTTGCCCGGAGAGGAGGCATAGCGAAACCATAACAAGCCGGGCTCTGCTCCGTTATCATAGCTGAACACCTCATCGGTATCCTTTTCCCCCGCATGCAGGCGCACCGTCAGATTCAGCTCTCCCCTGCGGCATTCCACCTCCGTCACCAGAACATTGGCTTCAGCCGCCGTCCAGGAACAAAGCTCCACCTCAGCCCGCCCGGAGGAAAAGCGCCCCCGTACCTCCGCATGGAGAATATCCTGCTCCTGCCGGTATTCCGCATCCGCCAGCTCCGGCATAAGCAGGGACACCTGGCCAACGGTGATGATCCGCGCACCGGTTCTTCTTCCGTTGTCTGCAAGCAGCCGTTCCTCCCGCTGCTGCTCCGTTTCGCCCAGCCAGGGCAGCACCCAAAAGTCGCTTTTCCCCATATAGAAGGTCTGCTCCTCCGCACCCCCGCCGATGGCCACTCCCATATCCCCGTTTCCCAACAGGGGAGCGTCCGTCCACTTGGCTGTGGGAATCCGCTCCGGGGGCCGGGTGAAGATGCCCTTGCGGCATTCCCAATCCTTCTCCCGGATACGGACCTCCGCTTCGCGGTTGATGCTTTCCAATTGCTTCTCCAGCTTATGCATGTGTCCAAACCTCCCGGCCTTATTAAGGCCTCTTATCCAACCGTATCTCCAGCCGCAGCGGAGACCCGCCCACCGCCACATTGGTGAGCCGGTTATCCGTTCCCGGCGCACAGCCTGTTACGGCCACAGCCCCCGGCGGAAGCTGTATGTCTACTGTGGTTTCACCGTGCCGGGAGCGCAGCCCCAGCTCCAGCAGCCCTGCCGCCGTATCCCAGGCCAGCGTACATTCAATGCCACCACGGGCCAATAAAGGTCCCGCTTTACCCTTGACCCAGCGGGCAGGCAGCGCCGGAAGCACATGAATCTCTCCCGGCAGGGAAAACAGCAGCATTTCATGAACAGCGGAGGACCAGCCCATATTGGCGTCAAGCTGGACCGGCGCCCAATCCATATCCACACCAATGCCCATTCCCCGCCAGTCATTGTGGAGCGTCATCAGATTGGGCAGCACACAGGAGCGGCTCAGGATGTCCAGACATTCCAGGGCTTCATCGCCTCTGCCCATCCGGGCGTAATTGTTGGCCATATGGGCCAGAGACCAGCCGGATTGCTCCTTCAGCCCGATCACTAGCCTTTTTTTCACCGCCCGCTCGAAGGCTGCGAACAGCTCTGGCTG
>JAQSYT010000170.1 GCA_029256065.1 Paenibacillaceae bacterium | reverse complement strand
GAGGCAGTTCCCGTCTGCGGCCCGAATACGGTAACGCCCGCTGCAATGGTAAAGCTGCCGGTATAATTGCCGGCAGGCAGCTCCGTCAGGGTACTCCCATCGGCTGGAGCCGGTTTAGGAGTTGGAGTGGCCGGTGCACCCCCACCACCCCCGCCACCAAAACCGCCACCACCGCCACCACCGCCACCAACGGCAGCGGATGGTGACGGGGAAGGGGTGGGGCTTGCTGAATCAGCTGGAGCGGCGATTTCAACCGCTTTTTTCAAATAGACATCCTTATTCTCCAAAAGCTCATAAGCCAGCCGCGCCAGTGCCTGACGGTCCGCTTGAGCCTTGGGGCGGTACAGAAGCTTGTTGCTTTCATCCTGGGAGCCTTGGAGGAATCCTATCTTGTAGGCAAAGGAAACGTATTGCTGGGCCCAAGGCGCAATATCGTAGAAGTCGTCGAAGGCAGCGGAGTCAACAGGCAAGGACTGTGCCGACTTGCTGAGCTTGAGCGCCCGCATGAAGAAGGTGGCCAGCTCTTCCCGGGTGACCAGTTGATCCGGAGCAAACTCATTTTCGCTGACACCGTCTGTAATGCCTTCCTTCACAAGCGCTCCCGTATAACCGGCATACCAGGCATCAGCGGGCACATCCCGGAAACGGGAAGCGATTTCCGGTTCCGCTTTCAATTCCAAGATACTGGAGATCACCTTGGCAAATTGGGCCCGGGTCACCGGCTCAGTGGGGCGGAAGGTGCCGTCATCGAAACCGTCCAAAATGCCGGAAGCGGTTAAGGAAGCAATTTCTTTGGCCGCGTAGCTGGAAGATAAGTCCGAATAATGGGCAGCAGGGCGGGCTGCCGGGCTTTCCTCGGCTCTGGCTGCGGGCAGTGCAGGAGAAATAATGGACGCTATCAAGGCTCCGGTAACCAGAAGTGCCGTCCACTTGGATCTCCATCGGTCTTTGGAAAATGACATGGATATACCTGCTCTCTCAAATTTTTTTAGTAGAATCCATAATTAGTATATGAGATAACTAGAAATTGGAAAAGTAAAATTATAGGCGGAATAAAGTAAAAAATTAGTTTTTTCTGTCGGGAAAGGTGAAAACTAACGCTGTAAACATCGAAAGGGAAAAAAGTCTGGAAAAATAACTAAAAGTGGAAAATCAGAAATGTTGGAAAAAGTTGCGAAGTTAATTTGTTTAATGAACAAACAAATATGTATAATTAACGAGAAAGTAATCAACTGAATTCAAAGATTTTTTATGTATCTATGTTAAACTATTGAGATCAAACATTAATTACAAGGCGTTCTTTTGTGAAAGGAGCACGACCACAGATGACAACCAAGCAAACCTTTACTCCTGTGTGGCAAGCGGATTTGGGAGACGGACGTTTCCAGAATCCTATTTTGTATGCGGATTATTCCGATCCGGACATTGTGCGTGTAGGCGACGATTTCTATATGACGGCTTCCAGCTTTGTCAGCTCGCCGGGGCTGCCGATTCTTCATTCCAAGGACCTGGTGAACTGGACCATTATCGGACATGCGGTAGACCGTATGCCCGGCGGATACGAAGGCTGTGTGCGCCACGGCGATGGTGTTTGGGCACCTGCCATCCGTCATCATGACGGCAAGTTCTGGATTTACTTCAGTGCCCCTGATGAAGGCATCTATATGACTACTGCTGTTAATCCGGCAGGACCGTGGACGCCTCTTCATATGGTCAAGGAGGTCAAGGGCTGGATCGACCCGTGCCCGTTCTGGGATGATGACGGAAAAGCCTATCTGGTCCATGCCTTCGCCAGAAGCCGCTGCGGCATCAAACACCGGTTGAAGATGTGCGGAATGAAGCCGGACGGCACTGCACTGCTGGACGACGGTGAGGTGATCTTCGACGGGGAAATCGACCATCCGACCATGGAAGGACCCAAGATGTACAAGCGCAATGGCTACTATTATATCTTCGCTCCGGCAGGTGGTGTGCCCACTGGCTGGCAGACGATTCTGCGCTCCAAGTCCGTTTATGGCCCCTATGAGGATAAAATTGTGCTGCACCAAGGGGAAACTCCGGTGAACGGCCCCCATCAAGGCGGGTATGTGGACCTGGATTCCGGTGAAAGCTGGTTTGTCCACTTCCAGGACAGAGAGGCGTATGGCCGGATTGTCCACCTTCAGCCTATGGGTTGGGAGAATGATTGGCCGGTTATGGGCGTGGATACCAATAATGACGGCATCGGCGAACCGGTGCTGGTCTACAAGAAGCCTAATGTAGGCAAGGCATATCCGGCAGCCGTTCCGGAGACCAGCGATGACTTCGACGCGACCGTTCTGGGCCTGCAATGGCAATGGCAAAGCAACCGCAAGGAGGAGTGGTATTCCCTCGAAGCCAATCCGGGCTTCCTGCGGCTCTATACCCAGGCGCTTCCAGAAGGAGGCAGCACTCTCTACCATGCTCCCCATGTTCTCTGCCAGAAGCTTCCGGCGCCGGAGTTTGCCGCTACCGCGAAGCTGGAGCTGAATCTGGCCCAGGGCGGGTCAGCGGGGCTGACTGCGTTCGGACATGACTATGCCTATGTAGCTGCTGAAGCAACAGAAACCGGCCTGCGGCTGGTGTATGTGGACAGCTTCGGCAATAAGGACAAGGAAACGGCTCCTGCCGAAAGCAGAAAAGCGGAGATTGACCTGCCTGCGGGCACCAAAACCGTGTATTTCCGGACGGAATGCAGACTGGAAGCCGTATTCACCTTCTCCTACAGCCTGGACAATAAGACCTATCTGCCGGTTGGTGAAGCCTTTACGGCAGTGCCCGGTGGCTGGGTTGGCGCGAAGGTGGGGCTGTTTGCCCTTAAGCCAACCGCCGGCGCTGAAGGCGGTTATGCCGATGTGGATTGGCTCCGCTTTGATCTCTTGAAGGCATAAGCGGACAAAGGAGCGTACAAACCAATATGGCGACTTTTCGTAACCCGATTATTCCCGGCTTCAATCCGGACCCGTCCGTCTGCCGGGTAGGCGATGACTATTATCTGGTGGTGTCCACCTTTGAATATTTCCCTGGTGTGCCCATCTTCCACAGCAAGGACCTGGTGCATTGGCGGCAGCTCGGCCATGTGCTGGACCGGCCGTCCCAGCTGAATTTGGACGGAACCCCTTGCTCCAAGGGGATTTATGCAGCTACCATCCGGCACCATCAAGGCATTTTCTATATGATTACCACCTTCGTGGAGAGTGTCACCGGAGCCAGACGGAATTTCTATGTGACAGCAGAGGACCCAAGCGGTCCCTGGTCCGAGCCGGTTTGGCTGCCGGAGGCTCCCGGCATCGATTCCTCCCTGTTCTTCGATGATGACGGTAAGGCATATATTATGGCCAACCGCCAGCCTCCTGGCGGACAGCAGTATCCCAAGCATATGGAGATTTATCTCCAGGAGCTGGACCTGGCCGCCGGCAAGCTGACGGGTGAGAAGTACAGCCTGTGGGACGGGGCGCTAAAATTCATTCATGCCCAGGAAGGGCCCCATCTGTACAAGGTGGACGGCTGGTACATTCTCCTGATTGCCGAGGGAGGCACCGGGCACACCCACTCCATTACGGTTGCCCGCAGCCAGAGCTTGACCGGTCCTTATGAGGGCTGCAAGTCCAATCCCATTCTGACCCACCGTCATCTGGGCAAACGCCATCCCATCTCCAATGTGGGGCATGGGGATCTGATCGAAACCCAGAATGGCGACTGGTGGATGGTCTGTCTGGGCTCCCGGCCTTACGGCGGATACTACCGGAACCTGGGCCGGGAATCCTTCCTGGTGCCGGTGGAGTGGGAGGACGGCTGGCCTGTTGTGAATGCAGGCAAGGGTATGGTGGAGATCGAAATGGAACGCCCCAATCTTCCGCAGCACCGGTTTTCTCCGCTTCCGGCCTGCGACCATTTTGACCAAACCCGCCTCTCCTATTCCTGGATGTTCATCCGCACGCCGCGGGAGGACTTCTGGTCCTTGGAGGAGCGTCCCGGTTATCTGCGTCTGCGGCTCCAGCCGGAAACACTGATGCAGGAGGCTAACCCTTCCTTCGTAGGACGGCGCCAGGAGCATATGAGCTTCGCAGCCCGGACGGCGCTGGAGTTCACACCGCAGACAGAGCAGGAAGCGGCAGGCGTTGTGCTGCTGCAGAATACCGAATACCAGTACCGGATGGAGGTAGCTCTTCACGGCGGCAAGCGGTCCGTACGCCTGATCAAGAGAACAGCAGGGGCTGATGAGCTGCTGGCCGTTCAACCTCTGGACACGGCAGAGACCGGCAGCCGGATTTACTTGAAGGTGGAAGCGGTTGGCCAAAGCTACAGCTTCCATTATGCTGTCCGGTCCGAGGAGTGGCAGCCGCTGGTGGAAGATGCGGACGGCACCATCCTGAGCTCCGATGTGGCGGGCGGTTTTACCGGCTCCGTGATGGGCCTGTATGCCACCTCCCATGGAACAGGCAGCAGCAGTTATGCCGACTTCGATTATTTTGAATATCTGCCTTTGAACGAGGAGTAATAAGAGCACAGTTTGCAGCCCTGCCGGCGGTCCCAAGCGGCGGGGCTTCTTTTCCTAGGGTGTGTCTGATAACTCCGAGGGGAGCAGCTAATGCCCACATTTTCGTTCCAGGTAAGGCACTTTTGCGAAGGCGTACCGGAGGGTACGTCAAGTGAAAGTAACGATAGCTCGGGGCGAAAAGGTGGTGAAAGATGACCTCAAGCGGGTTTTCAGACACGCCCTATAGAAGGGGGGCCGCCCATGCATAAATATCTGACCCGTTTATTGACCTACAGTCTGGTGCTGGGGGCTTTGCCGGCGGTTCTCATCGGGATTATCTCTTACTACATCGCCGCCCATGACATCAAAAACAAGGTTAATGAAGCCAATGAGCAGCTGCTGGCCCAGACTCAGCTCAGAGTGGAGCAGACCCTGCGGTCCATGGAAATGTCCGCCATGCAGTTCGCCAATTCCAGTTTGGTCAAAACAGCCATGGACAAGCCGGTTACCGCCGAGGACTTCATGGAAGTGCGCAGCCTTATGACCGAGCTGTTCCAATTGCAGACCCAAACCATCATCAACCAGGCGTATCTGGTAAGCCTGCAGCATAACTGGATGATCAATCATCAGGCGCTGGAGCCCCTATGGGAGCATCCCGAAAGCGCCGAATTTCTCGCTTATGCCCGGAACGGGCGGGATTTCTTCTGGTCCTCCGGCAACCTGGACACCATCGGTAAAACCCTCCTTGGTGAAGAGGAGCAGACCATTGCAAAGCCTGCAGATATGATCCGTCTCGTCCAAAAGATTCCCATGATTCCCGGCAGCAGCACGCCAAAGGGCCTGCTGGTGCTGCAGATTTCCGCCGCGGATATCCGAAGCTTACTGACTCCGGACAATGCCTTGGGCACTCAATATATTCTGGACCGGAGTGGCAGCGCTTTCCTTTCCCCGGTGGAGGAAATGCGGAATTATGAAGCCATCAATTTGCGCATCTCCAGCCAGGTGAGCCGGCTTTCTGAGGAAGGGGCGGCAGGGCTGGAGCCGGTGACCCGGTTCTTCTATTCTGAATTGACCGGACGGAAAGCCGGAATAACGTACCGGACCTCAAGCTTAAATGGCTGGACCTATGTTTCCGTAGTATCTGTCGCCGACATCACCAGGGAAAGCTCCAAAATCGCCTGGGCTACTGTACTGGCCTGTCTGCTGATTTTGGCCGTTGTCCTGCTTTCGTCTCTGTTGGGCACCAGGCATATGTACCGTCCCATCCGCAGGCTGTTGGAGTTCTCCAAGGGTGTTATTCCTGGGGATGGCCATGCGGGTGCAAACAGGAATGAGCTGGAGCTGATTCAGGAGAGTCTGCAGCTCCTCTCCGCTTCCCGCAACCGGTTGGACAAGGAGATGAAATCGCAAACCGTTCACTTGAGGGAATTCTATATGCTGAAGCTGTTCACGGGCCAAATGACCGATGAGGAATATATCCGGAAATCCGCTATGTATGGCTTTCCGGCCAATTGGAAGAGTCTCGGAGTGCTGTCCCTGCAAATCGATTTGCTGCCGGACAGCCGGTTTCAGGAGCAGGACCGGGAGCTGCTCTTATTCGCTGTCAACAATATGGTGGAGGAGCTTCTGCCTCCCCATTCCCGGTTTAGCCCCATTGTCCTGAACGATTCCCAGGTAACGCTGCTGGCTCTGGAGACCGATAACCAGGAGACTGGAAAGGCAATGCTCTACAGCTTTGCCGAAACGGTCCGTTCCAAGGTGGCGCAATACCTGAAATTCCAGGTCAGCATCGGGCTGAGCCGGCCCTTCGCCCAATTGTCGGATACCGTCAATGCCTATGGGGAAAGTCTGGCGGCGCTGAAGGCCCGGATCAATCTGGGGACGGATATCATCGTCCATTATGATGATTCTGTAATCAGGAAGGGTACGGGCTCTACGGTCTACTCCCGCTTGAAGCTTGTGGAGGAGCAGCTGGCTCAGTCTGTCCGTGAGCTGAAGCCCGGCAAGGCGGAGAAGGAGCTCCGGGAGTATATGGGTATGCTGCTGGATGAAAGCAATGACCGGGCGGAATACCATATTCCGCTGCTGCAGCTGGCCATGAGGCTGCTGGAAATCGCCCAGGATCAGGGAGTACCGGTGCACCAGGTGCTGGAGGGGGAAAAGGAAATCCAGCGTTTCCTGCGGCTGCAGACCCGGGAGGAGCTACTCCAGTGGTTTCAAACCAGATTGTTTTCGCCTCTTATCCAGCTGCTCACTGAACGCAATGAGTACCAATACACCAATATTGCCCACCAAATGGCCGACATCATTCATAGCCACTTTGATAAAGAGCTGTCACTGGAGTCCTGTGCGGCAATGATGCATTTTCACCCCTTTTACCTGAGCCGTGTGTTCAAAAAAGAAATGGGCATCGCCTTCAGCGATTATGTATCCGAGTACCGGATGAATATGGCCAAGATACTGCTGGAGACCACCGACCTGAAGATTGCGGAAATTGGAGCCAGGCTCCAATACAAGAACAATAGCGCCTTTATCCGCAGCTTCCGCAAGGTGAATGGGATTACTCCGGGACAGTACCGGGAGCATGCGGAAAAAGGGGGCAGCAGCACGGCCGGTGGTGTAAACGAGGGGGGAGGGGAGGAACGATGATGTGGAAGCAGGCAGCGGTGTCTGCTGCAGCGGTAACAGCAGTGGCAGCCTTGGCGGCCGGAGCCTGGTTATATGCCGGACGCGGCGTCACCGGGGCAGAGGAGCAAGCCGGAGGGCAGCCGGGGCTTGTGTTCAGCATGGTGACCAATCAGGTGGGGGAAATCCCCAAGGAGAACAACCTGATCGAACAGGCTATTCAGGCTTATACCGGCGTCAGGCTGAAGATCGGATGGGTTCCGTCCACTGCCTATGACGACAAGGTCAACGTGATGATCGCGGCAAGAGAGCTGCCCAAGCTCCTGAAGGTTAATTATGTTCCTACTGTCATCAGCTCCCTGAAGGCCGGGCTTTTCTGGGAGATCGGCCCTTATCTGCAGCAGTACCGGAATTTTTCCTCCCAGCCCCGGGCTTTCTTCGAGAATGTGGAGGTGGAGGGCAAACGGTACGGCATCCCTATCTTCCGCAATATGGGCCGGGTTTCCCTTGTCTACCGCAAGGATTGGCTGGATGCCCAAGGCTGGACGCTTCCGGTTACCCTGGAGGATTGGTACCGGGTGATTAAGGCCGGCACCTTAGGCGACCCGGACGGGAACGGGAAGCAGGATACCTATGGAATGATGCTGGACAAAAACTACAATCAGGGGACGGCCTCCACATTGAGCCGGTTTGCGGTATCCCAGGGCGCTCCCAATAAGTGGGGAGTGGATCAGGAGGGAGGCTTTATTCCTGAATTTGCCGCACCGGAATATCTGGAGACGATGCGGCTGTTCCGGCGGCTCTACGCGGAGCGGTTGATCAATTCGGATTTTGCCGTGGTGGATGCCTCTACCATCGACAGAGCCTATGAATCCGGCAAGGCTGCTTTCCGTTTGACGGGAGGCAATGCCCAAACCATCCAGAATCAGCTGGAAAAGCTGCTCCCTGCCGCCCGGCTGGACAGCGCACCCCTTAAGGGGCCGGGGGGGATCCGTGTGCCTGGAGAGGGAGGCAATGCGGGGATGCTGGTTTTTCCGAAGAGTGCCGTCAAAAGCGAGCTGGAGCTGCAGCAGATCCTGGGTTTTCTGGACAAGCTGATGGACCCGCCAATGGTCAATTTATTGGTGAAGGGCATTGAAGGAAGGCATTACAGGGTGGAAGAAGCGGTTACGGTTCCGTTGGATAAGGATCTGGATTACAAGGAGGTCAAGCCGTACCGGGACACCTTCCCCAACCGGGATGAGCAGTACCATATGGATAAACCCTCCAAGGACACGGCATTGGCCCGCAAAAGCAAGCTGATCGGCTATGATAACGAGCAGTATGCCATCCCCAATCCGGCGCTGACACTGGATTCTCCCACCTATGCGGAGCGGGGCAAGGAGCTGGACCAGCAGATTGCCGATGCCCAGACGCTGTACATTATGGGGAAAATCGACGATGCAGGTTGGACGGCGGAGGTGGGCCGCTGGCGTTTGGCCGGTGGAGACAAGATTGCGCAGGAATACAAAGAAGCATATAAGCGCATTGGGCGCTGATATGATAAAACACCGCCTCCGGCTTCATGAACGGAAGAGGCGGTGTTTTGCTGTGTGAAGGAAGCTTCTCTCTGCAGGGCACCTTCTACAAATGGGCCAAATCATTCTCCTGCTTAACGGGATGGGCCAGTACCCACATGAAATAGAGGGTCTTGGCAGCTTTCTCCCGGGTCACAACCCGCTTGGGCTCCAGCAGGTCGCCATTCTCCATGCGGCCGCGGACAAGCCCGTTTTCGGAGCGGATCAGGCCAAGCTCATAAGCCTCCTTCAGCTCCGGTGCCAGGGAGGGATCGGCCTGTTCCCAGTCCTTCAGCTGCTCCCAGGGGACCAGCGGATCATAACGGACGCCTTGGGCGCCTGAGCTTAGGTTGGGATCGTAGCCAGGCATGCCGGGTAAAAGGGTAGCCCCGTTATAGTCCGTTATATAAGCGGGTTTGGAGGTGAAGGCGGCGTTGTATCCTCTGGCCAGCAACACACCCATACATTCCCTGGTCAGGTCCCCGGAGGAGAAGCCTGCGGTTGACAGAGGGGGTGTGCCCGACACCTTTGCCAGTGCCTGGGCGTACTCCTCCATATCCATTGGTTCAAAGGGACGGAAGCAGTTATTTGCATCCTTCTCCAGCACCCCAAGCTGCAGCAGCTTTTCGATCTGGTTCCGGTAATAGGCGCCCCGTCCGGTGGTGGTGTCTGCTGCCATCTGCGGAAAGAGGGGAGACCAATTGTGCCCATTTATAGCCGCTTTTACCTCTGGCCTCAGGAATGCGGCGATGGCAGCGGCTGTCCGGTCGCCCCTGGAGCCTGTCTCTGCCAGCTCCTCCGCCACCATACGGGCTAATTGCCGGGCCAGCGCTTCCTTGTAGTGGGTGGCATCGATTTTATTGGCGGGATGCCCGTTGGCGAAGCTGCCGTCATTGGTTTTCCCCGGCGTTTCTCCCGCCTCCAGGGACATAAACAGGGCGATGGTAGCCTCCGCCCCGATTTGGTTGTAATACTCCACGCTGCGGGCGTTCAGGTCCAACAGGGTGACGCCTTCGGCCAAAGCCGCCTGCTTCATAACCACGGGAAACCGCCGAGTCTGGAAGGAGTCAGCGAACACATCCCCCGGCTGCGCTTGTCCGTTGACCCGGGATACTGGCGTGACCAAAACCGGGATTACGCCGCGGGAACGGATGGCGGGCAGATACACCTCCCGCAGGTACTCCTCATAGGTTGCTTCCGTATTGCCGCGGCCGAAGCGGTGAAGCTCATCCTGGCGCTCATCATTGTGGCCGGATTGGAGCAAGAGGTAATCGCCGGGATAAGCGGAGAGCAAGAGATCATTAAACCGGCCTTCCCAGTAGCTGTTCTTGAAGGAGCGGCCGCCCATAGAGTAGTTGATGACCTGGACCCGATCAAGGTCGAACAGATCGTCAAATACTTGCCCCCAGCCACAGAGGGGGGCCTCCTCGAAGGTATAGGACTTCACAGTGGAGTCACCAAGGGTATACACAGCTGGAAGTATGCCCGCTGGCCGCTCCTGAGGCGGCAGGGAGTTGATACGGATTTCCCTGATGCCAACGGCAATGCCGGGCTGTTTTGGCTCGATTTCGATATCCGCGATATTCCTTCCGTTCACATATTGGCAGCGCCACACCTGTCCGGAGGGGGAGATGGAAGCGGCATGGCGGATTGGAATGAGGCCGGCAGCATCCCAACACCCTCCCTCCAGCAGCCGTCCCGGGTGCATGCCGGAAACGGACACATCTGTTACCTCCAACGGGGTGGCGGTTATAACCTCGATTTCATAGGCTCCGGGAGGGATGCGCATCCGGAAGGCCAAGCCGAAGCGGTTATAATGCTCCTGCTCTAATCCGGCTGGTGCGTCGAATTCCCTTGCGGCTGCAAAAAAGCCTGCGGCATCCGCAGCAATCCCGTCCCACTGAACCGGACGCGGAGGGACGGCACAGGTTTCGCGGACAAAACCCCAGCCGCGGGCTTCATCATATGCAGGCAGCTCTCCATGGTAAGGGACGTGAATATAACCGGCTTTTTCTCCGGAGGCAAAATTAAATTGCAGGGTTAGCGGGTTATGATCAGGCTTAGCTGTTTGAGAAGACATAGAAGCAGGATTCCTTTCTTTCGCAAAATGGGAAGTGGACCGCCACAGCAGACC
>JAQSYT010000169.1 GCA_029256065.1 Paenibacillaceae bacterium | reverse complement strand
CATTCGAATATGCACCATCACAAAGGAGATCCGGCCATGGTTGAATTGTCTCATCATCAAGCCCAAAACATTGTGGATAGAATGATGAAAAATATCCCGTACAATATCAACATCATGGATCACACGGGGACAATTATCGGAAGCGGCAATAAGAACAGAATCGGCACACTCCATCATGGGGCGGTAGAGGCCATCCGGCAGAGAAAGCCTGTGGACATTTATGAGGATGAAGCCTATGTGAAGAAGGGCATTAATCTGCCGATCGAATTAAATGGGCGGATTGTAGGCGTGGTGGGCATCAGCGGCGAGGTGGAGGAAACCCGCCCCTTCGGAAATCTTCTGAAATCGGCGGTAATCCTGCTGATTGAGCAGAGTATTGCACTGGAGAAGGAAAATGCAAAAATGAATCAAAAAAGACAATTTTTTGATTCCATAACAGAGGTGGACATTGAATATACCAAGCCTGTAATCGATCAGGCTTTATTGTACGGCATCCATCTCACCAAACCCTCACAGGTCATGGTTGTGGAATTTCCCGTGGAGGTTGCCGAGGATATCATCGACAGCTACCCCTCCTTCAAAATGTCCAGCCACTCCCTGTGTATCATTGTGCAGGATGCCGATGGAATGCATGCGCTGCAGAATCATGTGCAGGCCCAGCATCCTGCAGCATATATTTCCGTCAGTAAAATGAACGATACGGTTTCCAGCGGTTACTGGCAGGCCAGAGCCGCCATGCGGGTGCTGAAGGGTGTTTTTTACAACGAAAAGGCGATCTCCTATTCCAAGTGTGAATTTATTGCCGATATGGCCAGACTGCCGAAGTATGATTCCAGCATTCAGAATTTAACCCATTTCTTAAAAATGGACGGCGAGTTGATCAAGACCCTCCAAATCTATATCAGCTGCAATCTCAATGCCAATGAAACCGCCAGCCAGCTCATCATTCACCGGAATACCTTAAACTACCGGTTATCCAAAATCCACAAGCTTACCGGCAAGGACCCGAAGAATATCCTGGAGCTGGTGGAATTGGTGTTTGCGCTTATTGCCCGTGTCAAATAAGCCTTAGGGCGGTGAATGATGCGCTCATGTTGGCAACAAAATGGCATTGCTTTCTTTTCCCTGGCATGTGTCAATAAAAATGACAAAAGAAGCGGTGTGTGACATACTCGTGAGAGGTGGCATGAACATGAACAGAACCCCTGTAAAAATCGGTGAAGGCGGACGGATCGTGATTCCGGCCGAATACCGGAAAGCACTGGGAATTGATATTGGAGACGAGTTGATCCTGCATATGGAGAGCGGCAAAATGATCCTGTTGACCAGAAAACTGGCTATTGAATATGTACAGGAGGAAATGAGCAAATACTCCGTCAACGGACGGGTATTGTCCGAAGAACTGATTGCTGAACGAAGGGAAGAGTCCAAGAATGAATAGCCCCGCCGTTTTGGACGCTTCGGCGGTGTTGGCCGTTTTGTACCGGGAGCAAGGGAGTCAGCTGATTGCCGAGCATTTATTGAATGGAGGCGCCCTGTCTTCAGTAAATTTGGCGGAGGTGCTTTCCAAACAGGATGAGCTTGGTGTTCCTGCGGGAGTGACCATTTCCCATATTGAATAATGGGGATAAAAAAAGGATGCCCCCGCTGCACCAGGGACATCCTTTTATGTTTTACTCGATCATTTACTTCAATAATCTGGCGACACTCTCCGCTGTACGGGCTACATTCGCCTTGCCTTGAGTAAGCAGGGTTTCCAGCTCCGCCGCACCCGGCACAATACCGAATATAGCGTCAAAGCCCTCATTGTACAAAACCTCGATATCCTGGCCGATATAGCCGGCCAAGGCAATCACCTTCATGCTGCTGTCGACGCTTTTGGCTGCTTGGGCAACACCGAAGGGAGCCTTGCCGAATTTGGTTTGGAAGTCAATTCCGCCTTCGCCGGTGATGCAATAATCCGCACCCTGGAGCTTTTCCTTCAATTGGGTATATTCAATAACGATATCAATGCCCTTTCTCATGTTGGAGCTGGTGAAGGCCAGCAAGCCTGCGCCAAGGCCGCCTGCACCGCCTGCACCGGGCACATCGATTACGTCAATGCCCAGCTGCGCCTTGACAATTTCACCGTAATGCTGGAGATTCTGATCCAGCTTTTGCACCATTTCGGGTGTGGCGCCCTTCTGCGGACCAAACACAACCGAGGCTCCGCGTTCGCCGCATAGCGGATTGGTTACATCGGATGCCACTAGAATATGGATGTTCTTCAGCTGCGGAAGCACGCCGCTGGTATCGATCCTGTCCAGATCCCCCAGGAATCCGCCGCCAAAGGGCAGCTCATTGCCGGACTTGTCCAGGAACCTGTAACCCAGCGCTCTGGCCATGCCTGTGCCGCCGTCATTGGTGGCACTTCCGCCGATCCCCAGAATAATTTCGGTAATACCCTTCTCGATGCATTCCCGGATCAATTCCCCTGTACCGTAGGTAGTGGTGATCAGAGGGTTTTTGGTTTCCTTCGTTACGTGGTGGATACCGCTGGCCGATGCCATTTCGATCACACCGGTTGCGCCATCGCCCAGAATCCCGTAACGGGCAAGCACCGGGGTCCCCAAGGGACCGGTAACTTCCTTCTCGATCAAGGTGCCGCCGGTGGCATCCACCAACGACTGGACGGTGCCCTCGCCGCCGTCCGCCATGGGCACATGAATGCAAGTGGCATCCGGAATGGCCCGTTTAATTCCTATCTCCATGGCCTCACATACTTCTTTGGCCGTCATGCTTTCTTTGAATGAATCGGGAGCCAGAATAAACGTTTTTTTCATGGTATGCAACTCCAATCTCTTAAAGGATAAATCCGTATAGAATTACGGCTACGATGGTCATGGTCAAACCGACTATGCTTTCATACATAACAACCTTCATTCTGTCCTTCATGCTCATGCTCATAGCATTACGGGTCACATGGAAATAGGTTCCATGAGGCAGATGGTCGATTACGGTTGCGCCGGCGTGAGTCATGACAGCAGCGGACAAGGGTGCGACGCCGGTGTTGAGAATCGCATTGGAGAACGAGCCTGTGGCAAGAATAACCCCAGTGGAGGTGGAGGCAGTAGCTGCCGCCATCAAAATACCGGCAATCGGGGCAAGGAAGGTTCCCGAAAGACCGGAGGCCTGTACCAGGGATACCACTTCAGAAGGCAGGCTGGAGGCTGTAATCAGTCCGCCGATAGCGCCTGCACCGATAATAATCAGAATGGTGGGGGTCATACGGTTTAAGCCTGAGCTGCAGTAATCCAGAATTTTCGTTCTTTTGCCCAATGCCAGGGTACCGACAATACCGGCAAAAGGAAGGATATACAAGGAATCTATCTTCAAGCTGGCCAGGGCGTCTACTCCCAGCATAGAGCCGACAGGACTGATCATCAGAAGCACAATAGCAATAGCCGGCGTAACCAGAGCCTTGCCCAAGGAGGGGAGATTGGTGGAGTTGACCTTTTCCAGCTCAGCCGCTTCCGCATCCGTTACCTTGGTTCCCTTATATTTAATCAGCGATGCGATGATGACGGCAACCGCCACACCGAAGATGGCTGGAACCAAACCGCCCAGCATCACTTGGTTGACATCCAGCTTGAAGCCGCCGGCTGCCGCAATGGTATTGGGGTTCGGGGAGATGATGTTGCCCGCCTTGCCGCCGCCGGATAATGCCACCAGAAGAGCAACCTTGGAGTAGCCCATCTTGTTGCCTACGGACAAGGCAATCGGTGCCACAATCAGTACGGCAACGGGAATAAACACGCCTACAGCAGTAATAATCATGGTTGCCAAAGCCAGTGACAGCATAGCTTTTGTGCCGCCCAGCTTATCTACGATGGTCTTCGCTATAGCTTCGGCTGCCCCCGATTCCATCATAACCCCTGCAAACACACCTGCAGCGATGATGCGGACGACGGTGCCCATAACGCTCTGGGTACCTGAAATAACAATGCTCACCGCTTGTGCGAAATCAGCTCCGCCGATAAACGCGCCGACGATTGCCCCCAGAATAAGCGAGTAGGTTGGGGCCAGCTTAAACAAAATCAGAATAATGGCCAGCAGAAGACCGATTAAGGCGCCGAACCAGGTAATAACCAATGGTGTCATGTTCAAAATCCTCCTTCTTAATATAACATTCTTCCAATAATGGCTGTTGTTCCAAGATTTATCCGTTTATTATCTCTTATGGGTTCCCCCTTTATGCAATCCGTTACTGAATACGTTTTCATTATAAAAAGATCATCAACTTTAAACAATTGATGATCCACTGAATATTATTGTGCAAATGCACTACTCGTCCTTGGCCACACTACCTACGGACAAAGCCCCGTGCCGCCACAATACGGTTCGGAGCCGGTCTACTTCCTCCGGATTGCAGCGGACGATAATCATCGCTTCCGGATGCCGGCCCGGAGTCAGTCTCCGCCACAGCCGGTAATGGAACAGCGCGCAAAGTCCGAAGCCGATAGCGAAGCCGGACAAGGCGGTAATCAATCCCCAGATCAAGGGGCCCCATTCCCGGATAAACCCCTGGCTGATCCCTACAACCGCACTGGCGGTTCCCAATGCCATTCCCGACTCAAAGGAGGCCTGCACCCAATCGGACTTCCAGCCGCCGCTGTCTCCCTCAGGTCCGGTATACAGAGGAACCACCATGATGCCGCGCCGTTCCACCCCGTCCCGCTCCAGAACCAGGAGCGCCTCCTCCAGCTCCAAGGATAAGTGAAAGGCTGCCATAATCAGCAATTTGCAACTCCTCCTTTCAGCGCTGTAAGATCCGGATATCCGTATCCCCGTACCGTTCCTGCAAATATTGGCGCTGCTCCACACGCAGCAAATAATTGCGCTCCCCCGCCGTTTCAAAAGCATGATAAGCCGCCCCTCCCGCCACAGAGGGCATAAACAACAGCCAATGGCATCTCAGAACCGATGTCGAGCCTGCCAAATCACCGGTCAACAGATGATGAATGGCAACCGGAGCGTATGAAAAGTAGGAATAGATGCCCCACCAGAACATGCCGTAAAAGGCCAATCCGACCCGTTGGTTGTACAGCTGCCCCATGCCGGGAAAGAAAAGCGACACAAACGCTGCGGCGGCTCTGCTCCTGCGGTCCAGAAATTGAATTTCCCGTTTGAACACGCCGCCGGAGGAAATTTTTGCATTCTCCAAACTGGCCAGCCGGTACAGCTTATTGAGAGACCGGGCATTTAAATAGCTGTCCCAGACCGTCAGCATATAGATAAGCATATAGGCCACCGCCCAACGGATCTCCAGGGTGTTCTTCGCCAATTGAAAACGGCCGCTGAAGGAATACATCAGAGACTGGTTAATATGGGCCAGTGTATTCAATATGACCTCAGCCAGAGTCAACAGAACCCCTCTTATGTATTGGTTGAGAAACAGATGCCCGAAGCCGGGGAAGGCGGCAGACCACCAGACGACCATCAGCGGATTCTTGTATTTGAGATAAGTTGCGCCGCCTGTGGTCATGACGGACATTACTCTGCGCGGAGAAGAACTGTCCATGAAGTATCCATCCCTAGCCCATTTTAGTTATCCATATTTTCCAACATTTGTAGTATGCCTCATTTTGAATTTACCGATACATGCCTTCTTGCCTGAAACGGAAAAGACCGGAGGGATGATCCCTCCGGTCCGGTTGCCTGCAAAGCTTATGAAGAGGACGCCGGCAGCTTGCCTTCCCCGCTGCGGCGGTTCATGATCAGGTACAGGGGAAGCCCCAGCAGGGTGATCAGAATGGCCCACAGACAGTCATAAAACTGGTTGGTCAATGTGCTGATCACAACGAACAGAGAGCCGCCGATAGCTACCAGCGGAATAACGGGATACAGCGGAACACTGTACACCCGGGCTGTTCCCGGGTTGCGCCTGCGCAGAATGAAGATGGCGATGAACGCCAGGATGTAGAAGATATAGATGGCGAATATAGCCATCTCGGACAGATAGTCCGGATTAGTCACCGCCATCATGATGATGGCGATAGCCACCTGCAGCAGCGTGGCGAAAATGGGTGTGCCCAGAGTCGGGTGAACCCTGGCGATGAACCGGGAGAAGGGCAGCTGGCCAGAAGAGAGCCAAAATACAACCCCAGCGCACCCATAATAGCCGGGCCGTAGATCACCGTCTGCATCCAGCCGGACAAAAATCCCCATACCTTGCCGTACACTTCCTCCAAATACACAACCAAGCCGCCCGTCCGCGGGAATTGAACGCTGATTTCCGCCATCGTCAACCCGCCTGCGATGCTCAGAATGCCGCCCAGGATCCAGGCCAGCATAGCCAGATTGGAATTCCCCGCGTTAACCACCAGCTAATTAACAGCAAATCCGTTGGAAAACCGGCCCTAATCGGATATGGAATTGGTGTTCAGCCCCACCCGTCTGATCCGCACATGGGTCTCCAGGGTCACCTCTGCCCGGGAGAAATATGTGTTCCATTCCTCCCGGAGCGGCTTGAAATATTTCGGGTGCTGACGGTACATTTGGCTGCCGAAACCGAAGATGTCCGTTTTGTAGGTTTCCTGCGCCTTTTGCAGGGTTTGCCGGATATCGGCCGCAATGGACTTCTCCGCCTGCTTGGCATAATCGTCCAACGCCGAAGTGGTCATGGCATTCTGGCATTCCGTCATTTCCAGGAAGCTGTCCATCCGGATGGTAACATGAAAGCGCGGGGTCTGGCCGTCATGGGAAGCCTTCACCCTGGTATTGGATTTAATAATCCGGATCGTAAAATCCCTTCCCTCTGCACAGGATGCGGTAACCGAGGTATTCCGGAGCCCTCCTCTCAGCCACAGGTAGCTGCGGGTATCCTTCACATCCATGAAGCCCAGGAGCTTCATATCCTGCAGAACCGCCAAACCGGAAATAACAGCGTTGGACACCGGAACAGCATTCTCAAGATTTCCCTTGCTTGCTTCCGGATTGCCCGTAACGCTAACCGCCACTATGACTGACCCTTTGCCTGGCCCGGTTGCAGAGTTCATTAGATCACTTAATCGTATATCCGGATCCGATCCCCATTCCCTCACTGCGGTGTTCAGCTGTTTACTCAGCTTGCCGGTGGCATACTTTTCCGTCGGATTGGTAATTTTCAGGACCTCCTCGGCCTTTTTGCCCCGGACCACCACCACATTGAAATTATCCCGGGTTTCCCGCCCCCGCTCCAAATAGTCAAAGAATTGAAGATCGCCTTCCCTGACAATACTTTCACCGATAGCCAAAAGCTGCATGTGGGAATAGATCAGCTCCCGCCCCAGGCCGATATTCATTTTGCGGGACAGATCAGCTACCGTATTGCCCTGCATGGAATATAACTGGGACGGCGCAGTCCGCCCTCCCGTGGTTTTGTCATATTCGCCGGGAACAATGCATTCCACGGTCATTTTGTATTTAAAGGGGGGTGTTCCTTTGTCCACGGCCATACCCACCACAAAAAAAACATCAGACAGCTCTGTGTAATCCCAGCAGCCCGTCGTGGATACAGCCAGCAAGACGGCGATCAGACATTTTTTGATCATGGACGCCGTCCCTTCCCCTTGCGCGGCGGCGAAGGATTATAAGTGCCTTCCTGCTTCACAGGCTTGGGGGAATGGAGATAAGCAGGCCGTTTCTTCATAAACCAGAGAGGGAAGCGGAGCAGGATATCCTCATGCTCTTGGATGTATAACGGCGCAAACGGAGCCGTATAGGGAACGCCGAAGGAGCGGAGAGAGCACATATGCCCGATCATGGCCATCATGCCCATCATCACCCCATAAAAGCCGGCCAGCGCTCCCAAGGTCAGAAGGCCGAACCGCAACAGCCGTGAGGACACCGACAGGTTATAGATCGGGGACACAAAGCTGGAAATAGCGGTTAACGCCACAATAATGACCATAATATTGGACACGATTCCCGCTTCTACCGCCGCTGTGCCGATTACAAGACCGCCTACAATGGATACGGTTGGTCCCACCGCCCGGGGCATGCGTACCCCCGCTTCCCGGAGGATTTCGAAGGTGATTTCCATGAGCATGGCTTCCACGAAAACGGGAAAGGGCAGATTTTCCCGTTGGGAGCTGATGGTGAAGAGCAATTCTGTGGGAATCAGCTCCATGTGGTAGGTAATCGCTGAAATATAGATAGCCGGAAACAAGAGGGCGATCAGGAAGGCCAAATAACGGATACAGCGGACAAAGGTACTGATCATAAACGGCTGGTAATAGTCCTCCGACGATTGGAAGAAGTCGCTGAAAACCGTGGGAATGCTCAGTACAAAGGGGCTGCCGTCTACCATAATGGCCGCTTTCCCGCTTACCAGATGCCCGCAAATGCCGTCCGGACGTTCGGTGGTATAGATGATGGGAAATGGCGTAAATGTCTTGTCCACAATGTAATCCTCCAGCATCCCCGAATCGAACAGGGCATTGGGCTTGACCTGGCCCAGCCGCTTGCGCGCCTCCTCCAGCACTCCCTGGTTGATGATCCCGTCGATATAAGCCAGATACACGATTGTCCGCGTGTCCGTACCCAGTACAAACTTTTCGAAGCAAAGACCGGGGTGGATTATTCTTCTGCGCACCAGTCCGATATTAGTCTGAATGGATTCCGTAAATCCTTCCTTCGGGCCCTTAATGATGGTTTGGGTGCTGGGCTCCTCCACTTGACGGTAACCCTTGCTGTTGCTTGCCTCAATGCAGATTCCGCCCTTTACACCGTCCAGGAGCAGCACAGCTTTCCCCCGCAGACATTCATCGATCAGCAGGCTCTGCTCCCGCTCTACGATATATCCGGTTCCAGGCATGGCCCGCCTGCATAGCTTTTCCAGGGTGACATCATGCTGAAGCTCTTCTTCCTGCTGGTAGAAGTTATCCATGATATGCTGGATCTTGTCCGCCAGCGCTTCATGGTCGATCATGGAGGAAAACCATAACAACGCGCATTCCTTATTGCCCATCTGAAATTGGTTCACATGAAAATCATCCGAATGGCAAAAGGTTTTGCGGTAGGTTTCCAGCCGTTCATTCCATTGGGGTGCCGCTGTATCCATGTCCTTATCCTCCCCCGGAAGTTTTGGGGCGTTTGCTGCGCTTCTTCCACAAAACCAGAAGACACAAAATAATCGGCAGCATCAGTTGAAAGGGGAGGTGGAGGTAATACGGCACAACCTCCAAGCCCTCCGTAATATGCTCCATATAGTCTCCGGCCAGCAAAAGCGAGGTCAGGGCCACCAGTACAGCCACCGGCACAGCAAAAAAACGGTAGCCCACCCCGGATACGTATTCAACCCCCTTCAGGCCTGCATAGAACATGGCGGCTACCTTGACGAATAGCCCCAGCATCATCAGAAACACCACCACGCCGTCCAGCCGCTCAAAAAGAAAGCCAACATCTATGTAACGGTTCACGCTGAGTAAAGGAAAAACAGTCCGTTTGACCCGATCCGGAGTCAATACCGTCACCTGCAGGATGGCTACGAAGGTCAAAACCGCCCCGCTGATGAGAAGAGCCAGCCACATATAATTACGCAGCTTGTGCCCGCCTTTGGTTTTGGTTTGGCTCATCAGAATAGTCAGGGCAATGGATTCCCCAAACGGAAATGTGAGAATCTTGGGGAAAGCCTCCTTCAGCACAGGGCTCCAGCCTTCTGCCAGCACCGGCCTCAAGTAGCTGAAGTGAATGGACTTATTGATAATCAGCAGCACCAGCATCAGCAGAAAAAACAGCATGAAATAGGGCATGATCATCTCTGTGGTACGGGCAAAAACCTCCACCCCCAGGTAGAGGATATACGCAATGACCAGAATGAACGTAAAGGCGATAAATTCATTGGGTGAAGCGGGGTACACCGCCGTATCCAACAATTCAATCATATCCCGCATCACCACGGCAGACATGTACAGAAAATAACCGATATACAAAATCGCTACCGGCAAGGCCCCCCACCTGGACAGCGTGTCCTCAAAAAGCTGGTAGAGATTTTTGCCGTTGCCGTAGTTCACCAGCCACAGATACATGCTTAGCAGCACAAAGCCGCCTGCCAAGGCGCACAAAACAGCCAGCCACGCATTCTCTGCAGCTGCCGGAGCAACTCCCACCATTACGGAGGAACCGATCTCGAAGGTGACGAAAATCAGGACCATCTGGGTCATGGAAATCCGTTCGGTACCGGCCCCCTGCATGAAATCCCCCTCCTACAGCTACATTCAGGAGCCCCGCTTAGCCTTCCGGAACCGGTAATCCACTACGGCTCCCCACAAAAGACCGAGCACCCAGAAAAATAAATAAAGCATGATATTCATATTCTCGTTTTTGCTGAAGACTCCCATTAACTCCAAGTAGATGCTTTGCTTGCGCAGCAGCATATCCACCATGGCGATCATGACCACCATGGTACCGCTCAGCACCAGATACATAATGGTAACCATGGCGTCACTTCCCATCCATATTGATTTACCTTTTCCCGGAGGCAGGCACTCTATGCGGGCCAAAAAACCAAACAAAGAAAAGTCTGGATACCGCTAACGTGAGACTGATGCTGATCGTAGTCCAATACCATTGCCAGCCGGTATATTTAACCAGATCGGTATACTTTTCGATCAGATATTCCGGTATCGTGATGCCAACGGCAAACAATGCGGACCACCCCAGCTTGGCAGCCGTTGAACCCTTCTCCGGGTAGTACAGATTATAATAAACGGTCACCACCGGATAGCATAAATATTCAAATACAAAGCTGGTGCTGCTGGACTTGGCCAACTCACGGACCGGATAAATGAGCCAGCCGGCTTCCACGGCGATCAGCCCCAGAAACCAGGCCAGCAT
>JAQSYT010000491.1 GCA_029256065.1 Paenibacillaceae bacterium | reverse complement strand
ATGGCAAGCGTCATCCTGGAGAAATCCCTGAAGGACAAGCACGTCGACCGGTTGTATGTTGCCATCGCGGAAGGGCGGTTGACCCAGCAAAGGGGAACCATCGATGAACCCATCGGACAGGACCGGCTCCACTCCACCCGCCGCAGAGTCAGCGAAACCGGTGAATCTGCCGTCACCCACTATGAGGTGGCCGAACGGTTAAAGGATCATACTCTGGTCCGGCTGCGGCTGGCCACAGGGCGGACCCACCAAATCCGGGTCCATCTCTCCCATATTGGCCATCCCATTGCCGGAGACGGCATGTACGGCGGCAAACGCACCTACATTTCCCGGCAGGCTCTGCATGGGGAAAAGCTAATTTGCTATCATCCGTGGACAGGAAATAAACTTCATGTGTCAGCCCCCCTCCCCGATGATATGATGCAGGCATTGACCGCACTGCGAAAGCCGAAGAAATAACCTTCGCATCCTCGGATTTACAAAAAAGAACCGGATTCCCTCAGGGAATCCGGTTCTTTGTCGCAGCTATTCACCCGCTTAGGCTATACAATCATGACAGTGGGAGAAGCAATCCTATTGCTCAAGGCTGGCGGCAAATCCCGGTAAACAGGATGGTGCCGTTAGGTGCGGTTATGCTGAAGAGAAAAGGACGGTCCAGAATCAGCTCTGCCGGCTCCCCGTTGGGCATGGCACTGCCCACCATCAAAATTTGCGTGAAGGCAGCCGCCTCCACCCCTTTTTCGTCAATAGCAATATGAGCGTTCTGCTTGACCAGGCTGATGAAAACCGGCGTATCACTCATCTTGCTGAAATCCGCCTTCTCTGTAAATGCGGTCCGCATTCCCAAGCCCTGCAGCGCCTGGTTGAGACCCATTTCCGTGCTGTAATCGAATTTGGGCAATTTCAGCGTCAGCTTCCGCATTTGTTGACCGGAAACCTGCAGCAGTGACTTGGCTTTATCCGGGGAAGCCACCAGCTCCTTCACATTGACACCTTTGTCCGGCAGCACGAAGGTCATGGCTCCGCCGTTCTTCAAGCCAAGGCTTGCAGAGGCATACCCCTCACCCTTGGCATAGGCCGTAGTAAAAAAGGTTCGGCTCATAAACGAAGCCGTTACCGGATTTCCTTCCTCCGGATAAAATGGGCCCTGGGCAGTGCTGCTTTCGTTAAACGCATCCGACCATTCATCTTTAAAATCCAAGGTGTTAATCAGCGCCAAAATCTGGCTTGGATCAAGGTTAATTTCAGGCGTTATTTGACCGCTTGTATGATCACGGACCCAACGTCCCATTTCCTCCGCCGTCTCCTTCTTCCCGAAATCCGCTTGATGCAGGGAGGCATAGAAGCTCTGTGCCGCCAGCTCCTCATACTCCTTCCGGAAGGTATGGCCTTTATGGGCCCAAATGGAGTTTGCCGTTTTCAGCCTGCCGATCTTATTGTCTGTGTGAAGCTGGCGGATGAGATTCCCTACTTCGCCGGCCAATTCTGTGGTATCTCCTATCCGGCTTCCTCCCAGAAGGTCGGTCATTTCTTCTTTCGTTGTGCCTTCCGCTCCCGCTGCAGCCAGAGCCAGAGCAACATAGAGGCTATACGGGGAATAGAGTGTACTGCCCTTCTCCGTACTCAGAACCCGGGAAGCCGAGGCCAATGCAAATTGGTTCATCCCCCCTATTACTGCTTCCGATACAGGATTCGCCTCGCGGATTTTAATCCGGCTCTCCAGATCGTCATAGGCAGCGGCCTTGGGCCCAGCAGGCTCCAACGCATTGGCTCTACCACAGGAAACAGCAGTTGTTACCACCGAAACAAGAACTAGGAGTTTGGCTGAGGTTCGCCAAAAAGAGCTTGTCATCATTGATCATCGCCTTTTTTGTGTCCGTTTTCCTTTTGACGCTGGCGGCGAGTAAATTGTTGCTTATGTCTATAAAAACATATTTAACTCTATAAAGTTTACATAATATTTATTATGTCTATTATAATTCGGGAGATAGCAACTTTTCCCTACCCTTGTTATACTTGAACATAGAAACGCTATCCTTCTAACCCGCTTGGGGGTGCAAGCATGAACGTCATCAAAGTCAAGGACCGCAAGGAGCTGGACAGCCGGCTTCCCGGTATGCCCTGGTATATTGAGAAATTCATCAACTATAAGCTGCCGGACCTCTCCCCTTCTTCGCTGTTGGAGTATGTGCGGGATTATGAAATTTTCCTCCACTGGTTAATGGCCGAAGGCTTAACCGGAGCTGCGGACATCCGGGAGGTTCCCCTGTCCGATCTGGAGAAGCTTCGGATGGATGCCATCGATAACTTCCGTATGTCACTGGCTACCGGCATTATCTCAGCCAAATTGCCGAGGATGAGGACTTCTATCCGTTGTTGAAGCGGAATATTATGGCCAAGGTGGAGATCAAACGGACCCATAAGCCCAAGGATACCGCGGCGAAGCTGGAGGGCAAGCTGCTGCAGGAGCATGAAATTGCCGAGTTTATTGCGTATGTGGCCCAGGGTTACGGAGAGGATGTGGCCCAAAACAAACAAGCCACTTATTTTCACCAAATAAACAAAGAGCGGGACGTATGCATCATCAGTCTGATTCTCCATTCCGGCCTGCGGGTATCCGAGGTAGTGAACCTTAACGCCGATGACTTGGACTTGAAGAAGAAGCTGGTCTATGTATTCCGCAAGGGCAAAAATGATGAAACCTTTAAAACACCCGTCTACTTCCGCCAGCTGGCTATTCAGCATCTGGAAACCTATCTGGAGCTGAGGCCGGCCCGTTATAAGGCTCCCCGGAAGGAAAAAGCCCTCTTCCTGGCCATCGCCAACGGGAAAAAAGAAGGCGAACGCATGACCAAACGGGCTATTCAGGAAATGGTCATCAAATATGCCAAACGCTTCGGCAAGCCATACCTGTCCGTCCATAAACTGCGGCATTCCTTTGCAACCGATTATTATGTCCGTAATGACCTGTACAAAACCCAGGAGCAGTTGGGTCATGCGTCACCCGACACCACCCAGATTTATGCCCATCTGACGGATAAAACCATGGCGGAAGCCATCGATCGACCCAATTCCGATTAGCCCCACCACAGGACGACAAAAAAGAAGCTTCGCCGGACAGCACATTCCACGCTTCGGCAAGCTTCTTTATTTTTCGCCATAAATATTTAACGCTCTAAATTATTACTTTCATTAAGGATTGATAAACATCTGGGTCCAGTAGTACCGGTAGCTCCCGCCTGTACAGTATCCAACCCCGATTTCGGAGAAATTCGCACTGAGAATATTCTGCCGGTGGCCGGGGCTGTTCATCCAGCTGTCCATCACCGCTTGGGCTGTGGTCTGCCCTGCCGCGATATTCTCTCCCGCAGCAGAATAGGCAATATTGAAGCTTTTCATCATATCGAAGGGGCTGCCATAGGTTGGTGACGTATGGGAGAAGTACCCCTTGTCACGCATATCCACCGACTTGTAGCGGGCGACCCGGGCCAGCTGCCAATTAGCAGTTAGAGGTTTTAAGCCGTTTTTGGCCCGTTCCACATTCACCAGACGGACCACCTCTTCCTCCACAGACTTGGTGGCTGTAATAAGCGGCACCGTCACCTTGTCACCCGGGTAGATCAGGTTGGGATTGGCAAATTGCGGGTTTGCCGAAATAATTTCCGACAAGCCCACCTGATACTTAACGGAAATTTTCCACAAGCTGTCACCGGATTGGACCGTGTACACATCCGAATCCGCCGGAGCTGAAGCGGCAGGGCGCGGTGCCAGTAGAGTTGCGGGTAATACCAGCACGATAGCCAGCAGCAAAACAAGAAGCTTGTTTTTATTGGGCATTGGAAGTCTCCTTTTACAAAAATGGAATCCTTCCTAATATGCGCCGCACTTCCTGTTCTTACACGAGGGATGAATCAAGTTCTTTATTCCCCTTGAGCTCTGCCAGCAAAATGCCACCTAGAATAAATGCTCCTCCTATCAGCGTCTGGAAGCTAAGGCTTTCGCCGCCAATGGCAACCGCCGCCGCTGCTGTAAATACAGGCTCTGAGGCAAAAATAATGGCCGTATGGGCAGCTGTGGTAAAACGCTGGAAGTGGGTTTGCGCCCAAAAAGCAAAGGCTGTTGCAAAAACTGCCCCAATCAGGAG
>JAQSYT010000168.1 GCA_029256065.1 Paenibacillaceae bacterium | reverse complement strand
CAGAAACTGCTTCGTCCATTCGTAAGCCTGCCGGTTGCCCATTTTGGCATAGAACCGCAGGGCATCCACACCCTTGAAGTAATAAGCTCCCTTCAGACGCTCCCGGAAATGCGGGACCTCCTCGGCGTTTGCCCCAAGGCCGTCCAGATAAGCCTCCACCACATTCATCCGCTCCAAATGCCGGTCCAAATTCACGACATCCACCCAAACATCCCCATAGAGGAAATTTCCGTCCACAATGCCGGTAATGTCTGTCCCGTCAGACAGCAGATTCCAGGCATGCACATCCCCATGGAGTAAATGCCGGTGCGGCGCATTATAGGGAAGGTAAGCCGATAGACGGCTGCAGCACTCCCCGAAGACATCCTTTTCCAGACAGCTTGTTTGGAACAGCTCCGTCCAGTTATGCCAGAAGTTGCCCGGCTCCTGCTCCTCCCCGAACATTGCCGTCACATATCCCTTCCATGATCCGTAGGCTCCGTTGCCGGATGGGGTGAGCCAGCCAAAGCCTGTTGTGCCGGATATATCCGCACTGTGAAGCTGGGTGAGAATGCGGAACAGGCGGGGAAATTGCCGCCTTTTTCCCTCAGCCGGATATGAGACAAGGGGTCTACCTTCCATCCGTTCCTGGATGACATATTGGACAGTCCCATATGTGCCCTGTCCTACACAAGCGGGATAAGGAATATCCCGTCCCTCCAAAAACCCGGACACCAGCTTCTCCAGCTTATAGTCATCCGGCAGCGGGCTGAACTTGGCCACATATCCCCGGCCCTGATGGGTAAATCCGTAAACCGTGCTGATGTTGCCTCCAGGCACCGGCTCCAGTACCAGCTCCGACGCACCTGTCCCCAGATGGCTGCGGATAATTGCTTCCGCCTCCTGAAATGGTATTTCCACCTTTTTATACTCCGTTCCGGCCATTAAATCGCCTCCTTGTTCGCAATTGTCAGGCTTATTGTAAGCCTGCTCCAGCCAAGGGGCCAGTTGGCAAATAGGTATAACCATTCTTGCCTGCGGTTTTCAACTTATTTTCAGGTTCTGCCGTTATAATCAGGGCATCCTGCCAAGACATTGATTTGAAAGTAAGGAGGGGTTCCATGGTCAAGGGGATTCAAAAACCGCTGTATATACTGCTAATGCTGTTCCTTGGGCTATTTGTCGCTGCCTCCTTTTTTGTGCGGGCGAAGTACCTGTATGCGGTATACGGAGACACGCCTGTGCTGGAAAAACAGCAGCTTCTATTGTTCATCGTCGTTGCCGCGGCACTGCTGCTGATTGGCCTTGGCCTGTACTCCTTATGCCGGAGGCTGGATACATTCAGCCCCAAAATCGTCATTCCGGCTGTTCTGCTTGTTTCCTTTGCCATCCAAACGGCCATTATTTTCCTGTTTCCCCGGCTGCCTACGGATGACTCCCAAACGGTGCTGACCCTAGCCCAGAACATGCTTTACCGGGGGGATTATTCCGCTTTTCAAACCTCGGGATATCTGCACATGTTTCCGTTTAACTTTTCCACTGTGCTGTATCTGAAGGCCCTGCTGTTTGTGTTCCCGGACAACTATCTGGTGATCAAGTTTTTCAATATCGGCTTCACCCTGGTCACAACGCTGATGGTGTACCTGCTCTACAAGGAGCTGAATGTAAAATCCCAAAGCCGGGATTACGGGATTCTTGTACTGGCGGCCATTTACGCCCCGGCGCTGTTCATGAACAACTTCATCTATAACGATGTTATTGCCACGGCGTTTCTTACCTCAGCACTTTATTTCGCTGTCCGCTTTATGAAGGAAGCCTCCCTGAAATACATGATCTATGCCGCAGTTCTGCTGGCAATCGGGGATTATTTCCGAAGCATCGGCGCGATTTTTCTGGTGGCGATTGTATTCAGTGTCCTGCTGCAAATCCGCAAGCTTGGGGTCAAAAAATCTGTACTGGGGCTTGCTGTGACGGTGCTGCTCTTTATGGTCCCGGGTTGGACGCAGAATCTGCTGCTCCAGGCAACAGGCAAGGTGGAGGGTTCGGTGAACGCCAACTCCGCGCCTGTCTATATGTGGCTGAACATGGGGATCAACCAAAGCACCTTCGGCTTTTGGGATAACCGCCAAAGCTACAACATCTACCAGCGTCAGGCCGGCTATAACAAGGACAAAAGCTCGGAATTGTTCAAGGCGGAGATCAGCCGCAAGCTGTCCGAGGCCAGCACAGGAGACCTGGTTAAGATGTACGCCAAGAAGCTGGTGTGGATCTGGACGGAGGGGACCTACCAAATGGAACGGTATGGCATCGGCAACGGCTCTTCAACCATTGGCAGGGGGATGGGCGCCGTCGGGGACAAATACAGCTACACCACCTTTGCCACCGAGCTGTTCAAGGGAGATTCCAACGCCAGAGTGGGCTTGACCTGGGCCATGTATGCCATGAATATTCTGATGTACGGCTTTATACTGGTCCGGTTGATTGGCAGCCTCAAAACGAAGAGGTTTATGGAAACTCCGCTGGTGCTGGTGATTCTGGGCTTTATCGCATTTTATCTCCTGTGGGAAATCAAATCCCGCTATCTCTTCCCGGTGTATCCGCTGCTGCTGGTGATGTCCTACATGGGATTTAAGGATATGTATGATGCCCTATTTGTGGAAAAGGAGGGGTGACAGGATGAGAGGAAGGATGAATGCCGCACGTCTCGCCGCGGTGCTGGCCTGCTCCCTGGCGCTGGCTTCCTGCGAATATATTACCGCCCAGACGATTACGGATAACGGTCAAAACCAATCCCAAGGTCAAGGGCAATTCCAGGGTCAAGGCCAAGGAAGAACCGGTGCCGCTCCGGGAGCCAATGGGGTGCAGGACCGGAACGGAGGAACCGGTGCAGAGACGCGGAATGGCGTCCAAAGCCGCAGCGGCGGAGCTCAAACCGGACCGTAAGCTTAAGGGAGCGGGTTGAATGGTATGGGATTAGAACCATAAAATTAGAAGGATATGGTTGTTTTCGGCACATGAACAGGTTATGTAATGCGTATTGCCGGCCTGCTCTGCCGTCTGGCAAGCGGCAGGGCAAACTGGTTATGCGGTGCATATAGCAATCTATTGGAAGGTTGTACCATAATGAGCTGTACCGTACCACATTTGCTCCTGCAGCAGGTGTTTGACGGGAAGGGCTGATTGGACATCAGGAGCAAGCGCTTATCGGAAGCCTGGGGAAGCAGATCCTCAGGCTTTCGTTTATATATGGAATGAAAACGCTTTATATGGAGGGATGATCGAATGATTGGAATGAACATGAAAGTCGGGTTCCGGAAGTCCAGTTCCATGCTCCTCCTTGTTTTGGCGCTGCTTTTGACGGCGGCTGTGGGGGCATCCCCGGATCGGGTCCAGGCGGCAGGCCCTGCGTCCATGGGCATCATCACCAATTTTGCGGTGCAGGATTCCGCCAACAGTGCGGATTGGTCGCTCCAGTACAGCCTGCAGACGGGGGACAAGCAATATGGCGACCAAAGCACCACCTGGACTGCGCTGAAGGACCCGTATTACGGATGGCAGTGGATCCAGACGGCGGCCGATTCCAAAAGCTACACCGGCAGTACGCTGGTCTCCTTCAAGGTGCTGGTGCGGGCGCAGATTTATGTGGCGATAGACAAAAGCAAGGCCATCCCCTCGTGGCTGTCGGATTGGTACGATACGGACGATGACATCACCAACAGCGCGGGTAAAACCTTCCGTGTGTACAAAAAGGATGTAGGGGCTAACACGTCGGTTTCCCTTGGCAGCGCTGCGGCCGGAGGCGAGATGTATTCTGTTATGGTCAAGGATTTGAGTCCGGTGGGCTGGGCCAGTGTCAATGCCCTTGGTCAAAACGGAACCACCGGCGGTTTAGGGGGCGCCACCGTAACCGCCACCACCCAAGCGGAGCTGGAGGCGTACGCCTCTTCCACGGAACCGTTGGTCATCCGGGTGCAGGGCACCATCCAAATGTCTCCCTGGGGCGCCCGCATTCCGGTGAAATCCAACAAGACCATTCTGGGTATGGGCACCAATGCCACGCTGCAATATGGCGGCCTGCAGGTAACCGACAATGAGAAGAACGTCATTATCCGGAATCTGACTATCAAGGATTCCTTCCAATCCTGGGACGGCAAGCTGGGGGATTGGGATGCCATTACCGTGCAGAACGGGGCGCACCATGTCTGGATTGACCGCTGCACCCTGACGCATATGGAGGACGGTTTGGTGGATGTGGTGAAGGGCGCCGACTACGTGACAGTATCCAACACGGAATTCAGCAATCACAACAAAACCTTTGCCGTCGGCAACGACGATTACATGAACCGCCCCAAGGTGACCATCCACCACAATTTCTTCAACGGCACCAACCAGCGCAATCCCCGGGTCAACAATTCGGATGTCCATATATTCAATAATTATTTCCTCAATCTGGGGGACTACGGCACAGTCAGTCATAACACGGGTCAAGTGCTGCTGGAGGCCAATTATTTCAAGAATTCCGAAGACATTACTATGCTTGGGGACTCCACGTCCAGCGTGGTCTACAGCAGCGACAATATCAAGGAGAATTGCACAGGCGTCAACCAGACCGGGGGTACCACGTTTAACCCCGCGAGCTCTTACACCTACGTAAAAGACAGCGCTTCATCCGTTCCCGCTTATGTCCTCAAGAGCGCAGGAGCAGGAAAGATCCGCAAATAACGGGTAGTCCCAACTTAAAGGAGGAATAATGATGAAAAAATGGTTAACCGCAAGCGCCGCTGCCGTGCTGGCAGCAACCCTGTTCGGTCTGGTGCCTGCAGAACAGGTCCGGGCGGCGGCTCCACTCGCCGACAGCAACTTCAACAGCACTGCAGCAGGTGCCCAGCCCTCCGGCTTTACCGTCTCCGAAGACGGAGGCACAGTGCGTGTCGCAGCCGTCCCCAGCTCGGCCAACCGCAGTGTGTTCCTGAATGACACCAGCACCACAGCCTTGTCCGGACTGAAGAAGACCTTCACCTCCCAAACCGGCAAGGTGGAAACGACCTTCAAGTTCATGCAGCCCTCTCTCGTCAACAACACCAAGGTATTCCGGCTGCTCAGCGGCACTACTGCGGCGGTATCCATCGAAACGATTGGCGGCAGCCTGTCCTACCGCAACCCGGACAACACCTATGTAACGCTCCAAAGCGGCTATGCCGCCAACACCTGGTACAGCCTCCGGATTGTTGCCGATCCTGCTACGGACAAGGCGGATGTATATGTCAACGGTGTCAAAAAAGCCAGCGCCGTCACGTTTTTCACTGCCGTCTCCAATATTGACGGGTTTGAATCTTATACACCCAACAGCTCCGCCGGGTCCCATTACCTGGACGATATTCTGGTGAAGCCGGTGTCCTCCACGGCTCCCTCCGGCGCTCTTGTTGTCAGCAAAAGCGGCGGATCAGGCGTATACACCACCGTCCAGGCTGCCATTGACGCAGTGCCGGCCAATAACACCACCAATGTCACCATTTTTGTGAAAAACGGCACCTATTCCGAAAAGCTCAACTTTCCCGCCAACAAGCCGAATATTACGCTTATCGGGGAAAGCGCCGATGGGACCATCCTGACCTATGCGGACACGGCAAGCTCTGCGGGCGGCACCTCCAACAGCGCCAGCGTTTACGTCAGAGGCAATAACTTTACCGCGGAAAACATCACCTTCCGCAATACAGCCGGGGCCACTGCAGGACAGGCTGTAGCCTTGTATGTCACAGGCGACCGGGCCAGCTTCACCAATGTGCGGATTCTGGGCAATCAGGATACGCTTTATGCCAATAGCGGTCGGCAGTATTACCGCAACTCCTATATTGAAGGTACGGTGGATTTTATCTTCGGCGGGGCCAGTGCGGTATTTGAAAATTGCGAGATCAAAAGCCTGGGCAACGGGTATGTCACCGCAGCTTCCACGGATCAGGCCAACGCATACGGTTACGTGTTCATTACCAGCAGTCTGACCCGCTCCGGCTCGTTGGATGATGCCGTTCATTTGGGCCGCCCCTGGAGGCCGTATGCCTCGGTGCATTATTTGTACTCCTACATGGATACCCACATCAAGCCGGAGGGCTGGAATAACTGGGGGGATGCCGCCAATGAAAGTACCGCACGTTATGCCGAATACGGCAATACCGGCTCCGGCGCAGCGGTAACCGGCAGGGTAGGGTGGTCACGGCAGCTCAGCGCCAGCCAAGCGGCAGCCATCAACACACAGTCGGTGCTGGCCGGCAGCGACGGCTGGGATCCGGCCCATTAAGCCCAGGCTGCTTCTGGGGTAGGAGACACTTGCCGCGGGACATCCGCAGCTTGACAAACCTCCTCATTATGGATACGATGGTAAGCAAATCGAAGATTCGGCTGTGACGGAGAAATCTATGCGGCAGCCTGCTGTTGAAGCGAACCGGGGATAGTGGAAGCCCGGTACAGCAGCCGCAAGACAGGCGCTCCCGAGCCGGTGACAAGAAAGCGGATGCGGTGACTGTCCCTTTAGCGGGTACAGGCGCATCAACTGGGGTGGAACCGCGGGAGCACTTTAGCTCTCGTCCCCGGACATGACTCATGTCCGGGGACGGGGGCTTTTTCGATTGGGCCGACAGCTGCCGGGCGCAACAATCGCATAAAGGAGAATGATCATGAAACAAGTTTCAATGGATCAGGTTGTAGCCATTGCCAAGCACCGGGGTTTTATTTTTCCCGGCTCCGAAATTTACGGCGGTCTCGCCAACACCTGGGACTACGGCCCTCTGGGCGTAGAGCTGAAGAACAATGTGAAGAAGGCCTGGTGGAAGAAGTTCATCCAGGAGTCCCCCTACAATGTAGGTTTGGACGCCGCTATCCTGATGAATCCCCAAGCGTGGGTGGCTTCCGGCCATGTAGGCAACTTCAATGACCCGATGGTGGACTGCAAACAGTGCAAAGCCCGCCACCGCGCCGACAAAATTATCGAGAACGCCCTGAACGACAAGGGTATCGAGATGGTCGTGGACGGTCTCTCCTTTGACCAGATGATGGACCTGATCCGCGAGCACAACATTGTGTGCCCGGATTGCGGAGCTTTCGACTACACAGACATCCGCCAGTTTAACCTGATGTTCAAAACCCATCAGGGTGTCACCGTTTCCAGCGCCAACGAAATTTACCTGCGTCCGGAAACCGCACAGGGCATCTTCGTGAACTTCAAGAATGTACAGCGCACCATGCGCAAAAAGCTGCCCTTCGGCATCGGCCAAATCGGCAAGAGCTTCCGGAACGAAATCACCCCGGGCAACTTCACCTTCCGGACCCGCGAGTTTGAGCAAATGGAGCTTGAGTTCTTCTGCAAGCCCGGCGAGGATATGGAGTGGTTCGGCTACTGGCGCGGCTTCTGCAAAAACTGGCTGCTGGCCTTGGGCATCAAGGAGGACAGCATCCGTCTGCGCGACCACTCCGACGACGAGCTTTCCCACTATTCCAACGCGACTACCGACATCGAATACCGCTTCCCCTTCGGCTGGGGCGAGCTGTGGGGCATTGCGGACCGTACCGACTATGACCTTAAGCAGCATATGGAGCATTCCGGCGAGGACTTCAACTATATCGACCAGGACAGCAAGGAGCGCTATATCCCTTACTGCATCGAGCCCTCCCTGGGCGCAGACCGGGTTACCCTGGCCTTCCTGATCGACAGCTTCGAGGAACAGGCATTGGAAGGCGACGACAGCCGCACTGTGCTGCATCTGCACCCGGCATTGGCTCCTTACAAGGCAGCGATTTTCCCGTTGTCCAAAAAGCTGGCCGACAGCGCCCAAAAAGTGTTCTCCGATCTGGCCAAGGACTTCATGGTGGATTATGACGACTCCGGCTCCATCGGCAAACGCTACCGCCGTCACGATGAAATTGGCACTCCGTTCTGCATCACCTATGATTTTGACTCCGAAACCGACGGTCAAGTCACCGTACGGGACCGGGATACCATGGAACAAACCCGCATGCCCATCAGCGAGCTGAAGAGCTTCCTGGAGAGCAAGCTGGCCTGGTAATAAACTGTCTCCCATAAACGGTTACTCATAACAAATCCCCATTTTGGCATCTTCCCTTAGCGGGAGCTCCAAAATGGGGATTGTTTGTTTTTTTTGGTGATGGGGCAATCGTTCCAGGCCCACCTAGGGGCTTACGGAAGCAGGCAATCGTTCGAGGCTCTCCTCTAGGAGCTAACGGAAATAGGAGGACCTTAGAACCGAAAAAACGAACCTTTGCAGCTGTAACGGAACTACGGAACCCTTAGCGGAGAAAAAGCGAGCTGCGAGTGTGTTTCCACCCTCCTAAGAGCCTTTGAGTTCCGTTAGAACTCAAACCAGCTGATTTTCCGCCTCTAAGAGCTTGTGGGTTCCGTTACAGCCAGCTACCTCCTACGGCATTTTCCTGAGTTCCTTCTTCGTTAAGCCGTTTTTCTTGGCCATAGAATTCCAGCCCACGGTTCCGGCAATTTTCCAGGCAATCCGCGGGAATTTGGGGCTGAGCAGGATAGTGTCGCCGGGCTTCCGGGACTGGAGATTGGCGGCCAAGGTTTCCAGAGCCCCATGCAAGTTTTTCATGGGACCACGCCCGTGCGGCACCTTTTCCACAGATTCCAGCATCTCTCCGGCGCCTTGCCCGATGGCCTGCCCAAAGCGGACGCCGGCCCGGACGCACCAGTTCTGGAGAACGCTGATGGCAATCCGGTTTTGCACCCCTTCGAAAAAACCGTTGTTCACAATGGCGTACAGCATAACCTCTTTGGTTCGTTCCGCCTTCATATAACTCTCCAGCTCAGTCAGCATCCGCAGCAGATGGGAGGGGATGGCGTCCACATACAAGGGAAATGCCAGCACCAGCACATCCATCTGGCAAAGCGACGCATAGTCCGGTTCTGTCAGAGGCAGCCGGTTAATGTGGTAGTGGAACAGCTCATGCTCCTTGCCGAGCAGCGGCTCAAGAGAACGGAGAAGCTGGGCGGAGTTGTTTTTGCCGGACTTGGGGCTCCCATTAATCATAGCAATCTTCATTGCAAGCCCTCCCATGCATCTTCTGCATTCCCGTAGAAATAAACCTCGTTGCCGGTGCTGTAGAAATTTATGGAATTGGCCGCTACCAGCGCCCGTGCGGTATCCTGCTCCGCGGGAGTCAGGTCATCGCCGTAGAAATGGACCGTTAACTTAAAGCTTTTCTCATAACGCCGCTGATGGTGGGTTTCCCCGTTGATGGTGGCGAAGTAGGGCAGAATGTAGGAAATATTCCGGTCCAGCACATTTTTGACAAAAGGGCTGTAGCTGCCATAGGTGCACTTGCTGATGATGATCATCTCATCGGAGGCTCCTGCCCATTCCCCCATATGCTGGTAGTCATCCTTCAGCACGCAGACGCCCGGGGTCCTGAGCCAGCAGCCGAAGCAGCCGATGCACTTGCGGATGGTGCCGTTGTCGGTGATGATTCTAAGCTCATACTCGTTTCCCTGTCCGAGGGGCGGATAATCCCGCCGCGGCAGGTCATGAATAATCAGTTTCATCATTCTCTCTCCTCTTTTGTCAGTGTCTGCATAAAAATATCCGTCCAGCTGCCGGAATACTTGATGCCGTTAGTGGCCGACAGGGCGGTGATGCCATGAACCAGGGACCAGGCTGCGATCAGATTCGTGAAATGCTCCTCCTCCGGCAATCCCCACTTATGAAACATGCGGAAGGCGGTGGTGCGGAACAAAGCGAAGGGAGGGTAATCCTCCGGCTGCGCCCGGTCCAGGTCGATGGATAATCCGGAATAATAGAACAGGAATTGAAAGTAGTGCGGATGCTCTACAAAAAAATCAATATACGCCTTCCCCAGAAATGCCAACTGTCCGGGATGCTCATCTTTTCCCTGGACGGCGGAATGCAGCTTATGCATAAACTGTCCGGTGACATAATCCCCCATGGCAGAGATCAGCGCATCCACATCCTTAAAATGGCTGTAGGGCGCCGTATGGCTCACCTGGCACCGTGCGGCCACCTTCCGCAGGGAGAAGCTTTTTAACCCCTCCTCGTTAATCAGCTGGATGCCCGCTTCAATCAGATCATTCCGCAGGTTTCCGTGATGATAAGGCTTTTCCTTCATGATCCGCCTTCCTTTCCGATTAAAACTTTACACTGTAAAGATAATAGCATATGAACTTTACACTGTAAAGATGCAATTTAACATAACCGCCGTTGTCGGCTTTTTAGATTTTCGTGACGGATATCTCCCTGTTTATGGGAAATGAAGTGTATAATGGTCCGTAAAAGTAAGTGTGGAAAAGGTGAAGCGGAATGAAGCTGCAGGAAGCTGTTCAGGTGTGCCGCAGCTCCGCTTTAGAGGGGGTGGAGCTCATTGAGTTTGCCCAAAGACTGGTTGGTTCACGCATGACATATTCCTATTCCAATTCTTTTGATTTCCCGTCAAGAGCTTTCGAGAGAGGAATGGGCTACTGCTGGCACCAGGCAAGCGCATTGAACCGGATTCTGGTGGCATTGGGTGTTCAGAGCAGGCTGGTATATGCCGTCAAAACGGCAATGCCCCAGCGTGTACATGAGGGAATTACCGTTCCCGGGCATATATCGGGACATGTCTGGTGCAGAGTCAGGTACGGCAGCCGGGAAGGTGATGTCTGCCCGGGCAATCCGGACAACCGGTTTGGCAAAGTCCATTTTGTTCCGGTTTCGGTGATCAAGAATTGGAACGGATGGGTTTGTTTTTGGGCGTACTGGGGTTCAGCCTGGGTAAATGCCAAAAGGCGGAGAAAATTAAAAAGATAGTGCATTACGGAGGAAGCTTATGGACAAGCCGTACCGCTTCAAAAAGGTCATTCAATACATCGAGGAGCATCTGCAGGACGAGGTTTCCCTGGAGCAGGCCGCCCAGACGGGCTTCA
>JAQSYT010000167.1 GCA_029256065.1 Paenibacillaceae bacterium | reverse complement strand
CAGGTTCCGCAGCAGCAGGCAAGCTTGGGGTACACGCCCGATATGGGGCATTATCTCCATCTGATTGGCCACAAACAGGCCGGTTGAACTCTTGTACTCCAGCAGCGGGGTCCACAAATCGCCGCCGTCCCCGAAATCCCCGGAGCTGCACTCCAGAATCATGGTGAAGTCGCCGTGCTGGGGCTTCTCAAAGGCCGCCCGCACCACCGGCTCCGGCCCATCCTCATGAAGCGCCTCATGCCAGAACATAAAGTCGCCGCTGCTCAAGCCCGACAGCACCGGATGCTTCCAATCGGCGCCGTGGGCCCGCAGGAAGCTTTGCCTGCTCAGGGCCAGCTTGCCCAGGGACAAACTCACCTGCTCCAAAAGCAGCACTCGTCCGCCTCTGCTCACATGCTGCTTCAGCACCGCTTCCAATCTGCCATCCCGGTCCTCCAGCTTGCTTCCGGCGATGACCAGGGTCTCCGGCGGCAGCCCGGCAAGCTCCTCCAGCCCGGCCTTGCGCAAGTCCGGCACCAAAGGCAGCAGCTCTGCGTAATCCTCCGCGCTGCCCACAAAAAGGGCAGGCCGCGCCACACCGGCAGGAGAAGTCTTCAACGCGGCTGGATAAATCCGGTAGGGCAATACCAGTTCATGCACCGCCTGGCCATCATGCCGTAACACCGCCGCCAGCACAGCCTCCTCAACAGCCTCGACGCAGGCAGGCGACCATTCAAAGGAAACCACCCGGTGATCTGCCGGCTCCTGCACAAAGGTGAAGCGCTCCTCAAACACTATCCGCCCACCCTGGCGGATGCTGCACGCTACCTCCACGTCCCGCGCAGAAAGCGTATCGTTAAACACATCGAAGCTGCGCCGCACAGGCTGATCATCGAAGAAGCCGGTATTGTACTCCGCCGCCAGAATGGTGGCCGGCTTAAAGGACGCCGCCATCATATCGAAGGACGGGTTGGTCCGGTACGCCGGATACTCCGGAGGCAAAAGCCCGTTGTTCAGCGACAGGGAGTACCGGGGAATCACTTTTGGCTTGGGTCCCAGCGTGTCCAGGCGCTCCGGCAACGGCAAGGGAATGTCGCGCTCCGGCATGGCCCGCATGAAATAGTGGGCGAAGTTAAAGGTAGAGATGCCGGAAACCCCGTGGCGGCGGGCATATTCCACAAACAGCCGCTCCTTCTCCGCCAGCCCCTTGGCCGCCTCGTCCGTATGCCGGTAAGCGTCGAAGCCCACATACATGCTGCTGTTCTGCGGGCAGATATACCACCATCCGCCGTGCTCGCCGAATACCAGCGGCACCGTCCGGTCCCATTGGCTGATAATGCCGTCGATGTTGTAATGGCGGGTTTCCACCTCCGTCAGCTCCTTGGGCAAAAGGCGGTTGTCCCCCTCCACGATAATCGGGCGGGTAGCGTCCAGACGGCGGATAATGTCCATAAATTCCGGGATAAAGGTTTTGAAAATATCCCGCCCGTCCACCCAGCGCATTTCGTTCTCGACGCTCCACATGATAATGGAAGGGTGGTTCTTATCCCGCCGCACCAGCCGTTCCACATGGCGGCGGCAGTTCTCGATGTAGTCGGGATGGTCGGCCTGCATGGTTTTGCCGGAGCCGTAGATGGCGGTTTCGTCCACAATCAGCATCCCCATCTCATCGGCGATATCCAGGTAATAAGCGGGGTAAGGTTCTGCATGAAGGCGGACGCTGTTGACTCCCGCTTCCTTGCACATGCTGTACCAGGTGCGCACATAGGCTTCCGTCTGCTGGTTGGCTCCCTGGAAATGCCAGGAGTCCCCACGCAGGTTCACCGGAATGCCGTTCAGGATAAAGTGACGGCCCTCGGTCCATACCTCCCGGAATCCAAAACGCACCTCCTGCCGGTCCAACACGCGCCCGTCCATTGCCAGCTCCAGCTCCAGCATGTACAGGAACGGCTGGTCCGGGCTCCACAGCACCGGGTCCGCCCAATCCAGCGCCAAGCGGACCGTGCCTGTCCCGCCGCTGTTGGCCACTGCAGCCGCAGAGACCTCCGCCTTCAGCACAGCCGCCCCCGCAGCATCACCAAACGGTCTGACCGACAGCCGCAGCACCGGGGCTGCTCCAGCCGGACCGCCCGCCAAACCTGCGCCACCCGGCGGCAGCGTCATCAAAGCATCCACCTCCAACCGCTTCTCCCGGACAGAGGTGCGAACAATAACATCTTCAATGGCCTGTGTCGGCTGGCTCTCCAGGAACACATCCTGCCAAATGCCACGGGCAATGTAGCCGAACCAGGAGCCGGTCAATCCGGTGACCTTTTCCAGGCCGGAGGGAATTTTCACCTTGGGAAAGCTGCTGCATACCACATGCAGCCGGTGCTCGCCGCCGGGCTTCACCTTGCCGGTAACCTCAACCCGGAGCGGCAGATAGCCGTCCTGCCAGAAGGCGATTTGCTCCCGGTCCAGATAGACGGCAGCCTGCTGCATGATTCCGTCCAGCCGCAGGAAAATCCGCTGCCCTTCCATTCCGGCGGGAACCGTGAATGTACGGTGCAGCACACCTGCCGCAGCCGCTTCCCATTCCCTGGGATAGCCGAACAGATCATAAGGACGGTATTCATGCTCGGGAATATCGCCCATTTTTTTGCCGGGCACATTCTCATAGGCGCTTCTCCAGCTGGAGGGAACCTGCACCTTGTGCGCTTCATAAGCCAGCTGGTAGGGCAGCTCCAGACTGGTGGGGGTGGAGTATAAGGGCATAAAATCCCATTCTCCGTTTAAGCAGACGGTTGTCCGCATATTCGTCACCTTCCTTATTCAATCTCCGCGTGGAGAACCAGCGGGATGTCCAGCCAGGGGCGGGAGTCCGGCCACTTGACGAAGTGGGGGTCCATCAGGGCTCCCCAGTCGGCCGGGGTATTGGCGGTGGAGAGCTTGCCGCGGTAGGGCGCTTTTTCAACTAATCCGGGTTTTTCCGAATAAAAGAACATCAGGTCCTCATGCAGCGAAATGATGCCGTATTTGCAGCCGTCCCCCGGTTTTTCCTCCTGGTATTGATAGTGATAAAAGATGTAGCTGGAAATCATATCCGGCTGCAGCCGGGCCAGTCTGCCGTAGGGGGCGCTATTGCCTTGCGGTGTCCGCCAGGGTGAACCCTCCGACGGAGCCTGATAATGGAAAATATCCGCCATGGGCGCCCAGCGCCTGCCCTCCGCACCGCCGGGCCAAACCTGCAGCACCGCCGCAGCGTCGGCAAACAACATATTCGGGTCCGCCGCCGGACAGTCACCGGGGCATTCATAATACACGAACAACTGGCTGTCCCATTGGAACAGACTCAGCCGGCTGACGCCGTTTTGTGCCATAAGCTCCTGAAGAGAGGGTTCACTGTGCTCCAAAAACAACTTTATATCTGTATCCGCATTCATCTGAGCCCTGAATTGACAGCGCTTCACTGCATCCACCTCCGTTGAAGCAGGCTTTATGCCTTCTCCTTTATGGTAAGCCAAGCGGAGGGTACGCGCCTTGACGATCAGGTCTTTGTTTAGCATAATAATGACATGACCAAGAAAATCTATTACAGGGATATGGATCTGGACCCGGGGTTTATTTTCCGCATCCAAAAATGCCCGTTAACCCATGACTACTTTGTGCATAGCCATGATTTTTCCGAGCTTGTGGTGATTCTGGAGGGCAGCGCCGTCCACATTATTGAAGGAAGGGAGTATCCCGTGTCTGCGGGTCAGGTATTCCTGATTCACGAGGATGTGGCCCACGGCTACCGGGATGTAAACAATATTCAGTACGTTAACGTCATGTTCCACCGGGATCAGGTGCTGCAGCTGTCGGAGCTGAAATGCCTGCCGGGCTTCCAGGCGCTGTTTTATATTGAACCCTTTTACCGCAAGGAGATGAACTTCAAGGGCATGCTGTCCCTCGGGCCGGAGCAGCTGGCGAAGGTGTCAGGCATGCTTGATTCCATTCTGGAGGAGGCGGAGCGGAAGGAGGAGGGCTACCGGCTGATGATCCGGACCTGCTTTTCGGCTCTGGTGGCTACCTTGTCCCGGTATTATTCCGCCAACAGCGGCGGGGAGGAGAATAAGGCGCTGCGGATCGGCGAGGCGGTGACGTTCATTGAGGAGCATTTTCTGGAGCCGATAACGCTGGACCAGCTGGCCGAGGCGGCTTATCTGTCCAAACGCCAGTTCTGCCGCGTGTTCGCCCGCAATTACCAGACCACACCCATCGACTATATCATCCGGCGCAGGCTGGACTATTCCTGCACGCTCTTAAGGGACGACGCGGTCACCATCCAGCAGGCGGCTATGGAAAGCGGCTTTTCCGACCAGAATTATTATGCCCGCCAGTTCAAAAAGGTGTTCCGCTGCACTCCCACCGAATACCGGGAACGGCAGAAGCTGCTGCATTCGTAGAAGGGAGAGGCAGGGGTTGTCCGGCTTTATATTTCAGATGTGCCATGGAGGAACGGGTGAATGAAGCGTATCACGATACTAATAGCGGATGATGAAAGGGAAATTGCCGATCTGATTGCGCTGCATCTTGAAAAAGAAGGCTACCATCTGATTAAAGCGTATGACGGAAAAGAAGCTGTAAGGGCGGTTCAAGCCCATTCCATAGATCTGATTATCCTGGATATTATGATGCCGGGGCTGGATGGGTATGAAGTCACCCGGCAGGTCCGGGAGCAGCACCGAATGCCGATCATTTTCCTGAGTGCCAAGACGTCTGATTTTGACAAAATATCGGGCTTGGTGCTGGGAGCCGACGACTATATGACCAAGCCATTCAACCCGATGGAATTGGTGGCAAGGGTGAATGCGCATCTGCGGCGTTCCATGCAGTTCAGCCAACCGGCGGCAGACAGCCATTCCTTGCTGGAAGCAGGGGGACTCACCATCGATCCTGATAAACGTACGGTATGCGTGTACGGCAAGAGCGTTGAGCTGACGCCCAAGGAGTTTGATATTCTGTATCTTCTGGCCAGCTACCCGCGGAAAGTCTTCAGTGCCGAAAATATTTTCGAGCAGGTATGGGGAGAGGCTTATTATAGCGGGGGCAATACTGTCATGGTGCACATCCGGACACTCCGGAAAAAGCTGGGCGAGGAAGAGCTGAATAAAAACAAATGGATTAAAACCGTTTGGGGCGTGGGGTATTCCTTCAATGGCTAAATGGACCCGGAGCTTCCGGTTTAGAATGGTGCTGTTATTCGGACTGAGCATGGGTCTTGCAGGTGCAGCCACTTACCTGATTTATAAAGCCCTGCAATATTACTATTATTTTAATGTAAAGCATGGAGAACCGCTGGCAGAGCTGCGGCAATTCATCCGAAGTGTCGGGGATTTGAACGTTTTCCTGATCTTTTTTATCCCGCTTGCGGTTATGTTTTTCTTTATCCTGACCAAGCCGTATGCAGCCTATTTTCACGAAATATCTGCCGGGATCCGCCGTTTGGCCAACGGGGATTTTAATGGTCGGGTGCATCTTCCGTCCAATGATGAGTTCGGAGATATTGCAGGGGATATTAATGCGGCCAGTGAAAAGCTGCAAAAAGCGGTGGAGCGGGGCGATTTTGCCGAAAGCAGCAAGGATCAGCTGGTGTTGAACCTGGCTCATGATTTGCGGACGCCGTTGACCTCGGTTCTCGGATATTTGGATTTTATTCTTCAGGACGATCAATTGTCCGCGGAGCAGGTCAAGCATTATATGACCATTGCGTACACGAAATCCCGCCGTTTGGAAAAGCTGATCGATGAGCTGTTTGAAATTACGAGAATGAATTACGGCATGCTGACCTTGGAAAAGAAGAAGATTGATCTGAGTGAGCTGCTTACTCAATTAAGTGAGGAAATGTATCCTGTCTTTGAGAAAAATCAACTGGTTGCCAGATTGGCGGTCCCTGAGGATCTGGAGATATGGGGGGACGGAGAGCTGCTGGCCCGCGTATTCGAGAATTTGCTGATGAATGCCGCCCGTTATGGAAAGGACGGCCAGTTTGTGGATATCGGCTGCAAGATCGAAGGAGAGGAAGCCGTCGTCCAAGTGGTCAATTATGGCGGGGCGATTCCACCGGAGGAGCTGCCCCATTTGTTTGATATGTTTTATACAGGAGATAAGGCCCGGACCCATCAGGGAGGCAGCACAGGCTTGGGCTTGTTTATCGCGAAAAATATTGTGGAACAGCATGACGGTATGATTTCTGCCGAGAGCAGTGTAATCCGCACCGTATTTGAAGTGAGGCTGCCCCTCAAAATTTAAGAAATATTTTAACTTTTGCCTGCTTTTATTTAATCCGTTTCTCTTATCCTTGATGGACAGATGGACCAAGGAGCCGGGAGGATAACGGACATGATAAAGCGGGTTTTGGGGCTTGGTATTCTTGTGCTGCTCTGTCTGGCAGCGATGCATCAGCTTCAGGTATTTGGGGACGGCAATGCCCGTCAAGCGGACGGGCAGGTGCAAACGTCGCAGCCCCATACGGACGGGAAAGCGGTAAACGTGACTCAGGATCAGATCTACCAGGGAAATCTGGTATTGGTAAATAAGGAATATCCCGTCCACAAGCTGGGGGTCCAAACGGACGTGGTTTCTGTGTTTCGGCACAAAGAGCTGGTTAAGGGTTATGGTTTGTTAGACAATTCGGTTCAGCTGTCGGAGAGGGTGGCCCGGGAATTCGCGGCCATGGTGGAAGCGGCCAAGCAGGATGGGGTGGCCCATTTTATCATCAGCAGCGGTTACCGGGATAAGGCAGAGCAAAACCGGCTTTATAAAGAAATGGGACCTGACTATGCGCTGCCTGCAGGGTACAGCGAGCATAACCTGGGGCTGGCCTTGGATATTGGCTCTTCCAAAGGGGAGATGGGCCAAGCGGCAGAAGGGAAGTGGCTGAAGCAGCATGCAGGGGCCTACGGATTTATTCTCCGGTACCCCAAGGATAAGGTGGCCATTACCGGCATTCAATATGAGCCTTGGCATTTCCGCTTTGTCGGGCTGCCGCATAGCGCCATTATGCAGAAAAACGGCTTCACGCTAGAGGAGTATTTGGACTTTTTGAAGGAAAAGAAGACGGTCTCTACTACTGTCAACGGTGAAAGCTATGAGATTGCCTATTATCCAGTCGGGAAAAAAAAGACTATCTATGTGCCTGCGAATCACCCGTATGAAATTTCGGGGAACAACGTCGATGGAGTCATTGTTACGGTATTTCCTTAGGCGGGGCGGCAGCCTATAAATTCGGTACAAACGGATCGCAAGCAAAGCACGCATCTATCCCTTGGGTAGATGCGTATTGGCGTTAGTTCGCTCAGTTATCATGCTGGGGTACTTTTTCCATGTGCTCGGCTTCCACTACGCTGTGGTTGAACTTATGAAGAAGCTCCCCGAACTGCTTCATTTCGGCGTCTGTCCAATCATCCAGCACATGGCCCAGCTTGGACATCCGGTTGGCCTTGTCATCCGTCAACAGCTGCTCTCCCAGCCTGGTAATGCTCAGAATGAAGGCACGTCCGTCCATCTCATCCGGAACCCGGCGGATATAACCCTTCTGCTCCAGAGCGGAAACCTGGCGGCTGACGGTGGAAATATCCAGATGGAAGGTTTGGGACAAGGTCTTGATGCTGCAGGCTCCACCCAGTGAAATCTGAGTCAAAAGCAGATAAGCAGCCCGGTCCAGACTGCCCACCTTCTGATAGGAAATCATAGAGGTGAGACGGCGGATGAGCAAGGCGAGCTCCAGCTCCACTCCCTCCAGGGACTGTTGGTTCATAGTGAGGACCTCCGTTGGATAGCTTATGTAAAGAGTAACATAGGCGCGGAGGTTTGAAAACTCGATGGTTTGGCGGGGGAGGCGGAGAGGAGCTTGGGAATATGGCGCGTGTGAAAAGAAAGCTGGTTGGCCAGGCTTTGCTCCAGCTATTGCTGCCTGCTTTGGCTGAGCGGCGTGGGCCTGGCCCAGACGGATGGCGGAAGGGAATTGGTTGGTTTGTGGGCTTGTGCCCGGAGGAGTAGCGGAAGCATATTTCCGCTAAGCTTGGGTGTGGGCCTGTACCTATGTGGATAACGGAAGCATATTACCGTTATCCGTGCTTTGCGCCTTGGGTTGGATCGGTTAGTCGGACAATAGCGGAAGAACGCTTCCGCTATTCCTGTCTATTTTGGCTGCGCGGCGGGGATAACGGAACCTTGCTTCCGTTATTTTAGGGTTGGGAGGGGTCAACGGAGGTCAGCCGAGCTATAAGGTCGCCTTCAGCTTTTGCATCCGGCCTCCGATGCCTCTGATCGGTTCCAACCGGAGGTGGCAGGCGCCATAGGTACCACAATAGCGGAAAGCCATCTTCCGCTAATTGGACTGTGCGGCCTTGGGAGGGCAGATAGCGGAAGTCCGTTTACCGCTATTGGCCTCCGGGTGAGTGGATGTTCCGGGTAAAAGGGGCTTTAGCGGAAGGTACCCTTCCGTTAAAGCCTGCTGCGCCCGGTATCCAAGGGAATAGCGGAAACTGAGCTTCCGCTATTCCCTCCTTGCTTAAAAATCCGGGGCCATCCACGCCACCTGACTGCTGCATCACCCCAACCATGTGAACTCTCCGCGCCACCTGCCTTAAGCTGCTTTTGCACATCAGTCTACCGCAAGGGATAGGCTCCTGTGGACAGCCGGCACAAATAAAATGCCAAAAATTAAGTACAGGCAACCTGGAATTAGACTTGACGATTTTATTGAAACTATATAATATTTAAATTGTTTAAATAAATTGCAGGGAGACGTCAGACATATGTCACAGGATTCCGAAGACCTTATCGAGCGGTTCCACACAGCGAACCTGCGTTTCCGCCGCGGCTTCGAATGCCAGCTTCTGCAGCGGATGGGACCCTCCATCACTGCACCGCAGATGTATGTGCTCTTCTACGTCAAGCGGAAGGGAAAATGCAAGCTCAGCGATATCGCCGACAAGGTTGAGGTGAAGCCCAGCGCTGTTACGGTGATGATTGACCGGATGGAGCGTGCCGGGTATGTTGTCCGGCGGGATGATCCCGCAGACCGCAGATCTATCCTGGTGGAGCTTACCGCATCAGGCGAGGAGATGCTGGAACAGGCAGTTTCGCACCGGAATGAGATTATCCGCGAGTATTTTTCCCGGCTGGAGCAAGACGAAAGAAAGGTCCTCACGGAGCTGCTGGAGAAGATGGCCCCCACAGATAAAGAGTAGAGAAGGGGCCCTTGCTTTACAGGAGAAAGAAAGACCATATTAAAGGAGAAGAGAGACGTATGGAAGAACTTTCACACAAACGGAAACTGTCGATCATGATCGCCATCATCGGCGCCATGTTCTTTTCCGCTATCAACCAAACCATTGTCAGTACGGCCATGCCGCGGATTATTGCGATTCTGGGCGGTATGGAGTATTACACCTGGGTCATTACCATTTACATGCTGACCTCTACCATCGCCACCGTGCTGGTTGGCAAGCTGTCGGATATTTACGGGCGCAAGCCGTTTATTCTTGCCGGTATTATCTTTTTCATGATCGGTGCTTTCCTGAGCGGCTTCGCCAAGGATATCTTCCAGCTGATCACCTACCGCGGCATTCAAGGCATCGGCGCCGGAATTATTATGTCGTCGGCGTTTACAGCAGTGGGCGACCTGTTCTCCCCCCGGGAGAGAGGCAAGTGGACCGGCGTCATGATGGCGGTCTTCGGCTTCTCCAGCGTGCTCGGCCCCACCCTGGGCGGCTGGCTGGTTGACAACATGCCATGGAAATGGCTGTTCTGGATCTTCCTGCCCTTGGGCATTGTGGCCTTCATTATGATTCTGGCTCTGTTCCCGAAGGTTCCCCGCAAGGAATCCGAAAGCATCGACTACTGGGGTTCTCTTTTCCTGACCCTGGCTATTGTGCCGCTGCTGTTGGGCTTCTCCTGGGCGGGCACGAAATATGCATGGAGCTCCCCGCAGACCATCGGATTATTTGCGGCTGCGGTGGTATTCCTGCTGATCTTCATTCTGGTGGAAACCCGGGCCAAAAGCCCGGTGCTGCCGCTGTCTCTGTTCCGCAATGACATTGTGACACTGTCCAATGTAATCGGCTTTATAATGAATGCGGGTATGATGGGCGCCCTGATCTATCTGCCGTTCTTCGTACAGGGTGTGGAGGGCATCTCGCCTACCTACTCCGGCTATGTGACCATGCCCATGTCCCTGGCTATGGTATTCGTCAGCGCCATGACCGGACGGATGATCACCAAAACGGGAAAATACAAGAAGTTTGCCCTTCTAGGCTTCCCGATCATGGTAGCAGGCATGCTGATTATGGCTTACATGGATTCTGTATGGCTGGCCGTTATCGCCATGATCGTATTCGGAGCAGGTTTGGGTCTGGGTATGCCGGTCTTTTCCTTGACTGTGCAAAATGCCGTGAAGCCTAACGAGCTGGGTGTGGCCACTGCCTCTTCGCAGCTGTTCCGGAACATGGGCGGCACCATTGGTGTTGCGGTTATGGGTACCATTATGACCACTTCCCTGAAGCACAATATGCAAAGCGGAGCCTCTGCCGGAGGTTCAGCCGGCTCCGGTGCAGCCAACCTGGCCAATCTGGCCGGCTCCGATCCCAAGCTGGCGGCGTCCCTGAAGGATCTGCAGGGTCCCCAGGCATTGCTGGACCAGCCTAAGCTGAAGGAGCTGCTGGCATCGCTGCCTGCGGATATCCAGCCTGTCGTTCAGCATATGGTGGACGTCCTGAAGGATGCGCTGAGCTCCGCGCTGACAACCGTGTTCCTGTCGGGTACAGCGCTCTTGGTACTGGCGCTTGTCTTGACCTTCTTCATCCGGGAGATTCCGCTGCGCACCTCCAACAAGATGCCGGAGGCCGAGCGTGCAGTCCAGCAGGAGCCGGTTTCCATCCACTGATTTGAGCTTAGAATCTGCAGCCTGGAAGGCTTATTTCCAGGCTGTTTTTTCTTTTTCCGGCAGCCGCACTATTTCCTTGAATGTTCCAGTAGTTGT